>JAZLCO010000026.1:0-18649 GCA_045614225.1 Eggerthellaceae bacterium
GTCCCTGTCTTTACTATGGAGGACTTATGGAACGCTCCCTTTCTCCCCGGCTCAAAGCCTGCTGCGGCTATGTGCGGCAGGGCGACCGGGTTGCCGGCGATGCCGTCGATGAGATTGACGACTCGGTCATCGGCGTGGGCGACACGAGGGCCCAGCTGGCGCAGATCCAGGCCGTCCACCGCGAGAACCGCATGGCCGGAAGCGCGCTTGCGGGCGAGTGGTACGACGTGCTCGACGGGCTTTCGGGGCGCCCGGAGTCCGACCGGGCCGCGCTGGCGTTCGGCGCCGGTGCGGAGTTCGCCCTTTCCGAGGAAGAGTTCGTCGTCAAGTGGGGTGCCGCCATCGACGCCTATTACGACGATTACAGCGACGGCGTCGGCCGCGACGTGCCGCTTTGCGGGTACGGCGAGGCGATGGCGCGCGCTGCCTGGAAATGGCGCATCGACCCGCGTCTCTGCGCCGCCGTGAGCGTGACCGAGTCCTCCGGCGGGCTGTACTGCATACGCCCCCACAACGCCTGGGGCTGGGGCGCGGCCGATTCCGATTCCTACAACCTGGCTTGGGAGTGGGGTAGTTGGGAAGAGGCCATAGAAGCCTGGCACGAGGGCGTTGCGACTTCGACCACCGGCCTTGCCGACGCCGCGAGCGTCGAGGAGTTCGGAAGCGTGTATGCGTCGAGCCCGGCGTGGCCCGCCAACACCGCGACATACATGCAGGAGGTCGGCGACCATGCGCGTTAGCAGCCAGCCGAAGAGGACCCGGGCGCCTGCCTGGAGGGGCGCACCCGGCGCAGGAGGAGCCCCTCCTCCATAAACGTGCCGCGTACGAGTAGGGGATGTGGGCTGTTCGCCCGGCAACGGGCGAGGTCAAGTTTAAGGAGAAACCGATGATGATTGAAAACGCGACTATGAAACGCAGCAGGATGGTTATCAAATGGGCGGCGATCGCCATGGCGGCCTTGGCGTTGGCCTGCGCCGTGGGCGCCGGGCTCGCATGGGCCGGACCAGATGGCGACGACCCGTTCGCAGAGCTCAATGACGTGTCAGCAACGAACGGCGAGGGAGCGGTCGCCAGCAAGGACGGCGGCGAGGGCGAAGATCCTGCCCCTGAAATCGAAGAGCCCGATGCCGAGAATGAGGAAGGCGGCGCTCGTGGGGTGTCGCAACCGGACGACGGCCTGGATATCGAAGATGCGGGAACCGTGCTTCCCGGCGCGTTCGCCAAGGACGAGTACACGGTGAAGGTCGGCGAGACCGTCGTGGTCGGCTTCCTCCCCGAAGCGTCCGATGCGGACAGCGACGACGAGGCGCGCGCCAAATGGCACGACGAGTGGCTGAAAGCCGTCAATTCCGCAGGTGCGGACCTCTCGTCTGAAAGCGGCTGGCTCGAGGCGGAGGATTCCGAGGGCAACGCGATCGACTACAGCGGCATCACCGGCATCGTGACATCGGACAAGAAGACCTTCGAGCTGTTCGGCGAGTTCCCGGAGTACAAGGTCGACGACGAGGGGGTCGAGTACCGCTGGTGGTACGGGCTTCTGGGCAAGGCCCAGAAGGCAGGCGATGTCGAGCTGTCCATCGCATATTACCAGGAGGACGGCGAGGTCCTGGTCGCCGACACGTGCACCGTCCATGTGGTCGAGCCGTCCGGAACCAAGCGAGCGGCGGCCAAGGGCGCGAAAGCCGCCTCGGAGCCCGATGCCGAGGGCGCGGGCACCGAAGTGAAGACGGCGGAGAGCGGCCAAGATCCCGAATCCACGGACTCGAAGGACGCAAACGGCTCGACCGACGGCACCGCCGGTGCTGACGGCGCCTCCAAGGGCGCCGATACGGCAGGAGCCTACGAGGGCGCCTCCAAGGGCGCGGATGCGACGTCCGATGGCTCCTCCGCGACGAAGGACGGGTCTTCGACAACGGCAGATGGGTCTTCGACGGCGACCGACGGATCGGCGACGACCACGACGGGTTCGGACACGACGACCGACGGATCGGCGACGAGCACGACGGGTTCGGACGCGACGACGAGCACGACGGGCTCCGGCACGACCTCCTCGAGCTCGGGCCTCACCTCCAATTCCGCCACCAACACGACCTCGGGGCTTTCCAGCAACTCTGCAACCGGCACCTCATCGAGTATTTCAAGCACCGGTTCCAATGGGCTCTCGTCCAAGGACGCGACAACCTCGACCTTGGTGACCGACTCCTCGAAGCAGCTCCTTTCGACGCCATCCGGGTCGAAGATTGCCGCAAGCCTGTATAGCGACGACCCCGACACGCAAAACGCGTTCGCAGAGTACGCCAAGAGCACGACCCTCAGCCTGCAGGTCGAGGTCAAGGACAAGTTCGGGGATGCGGCAGAGACCTCCCTGTCGTCGATTGCGAGAACCGCAAACGTTCAAGTCGCCGAGAGGCTCGACGTCAAGGTTGTCGACGCCAACGGCCAGACGGTCGACATCAAGGACATGAAGCTGGTCGTGAGGGTTTCCGCCGACGATGCCGTGAAGGCGCTCGACGCCAAGAGCGTGCAGGTATGGTACGTGGACGAGAGCGGCTCGACCGAGAAGAGCACTGCCGAGCTCGTCAACGGCTATCTGAACTGGTCGACCACGCACTTGAGCAATTACGCCGTGCTTGGCACCAAGGCCACTTCGGGTTCTGGCACGAATACCAACGCCAATTCCACCGCCACTACTGGCAAGAGCGGGTTGCCCCAGACGGGCGATAGCACGGTCTTCGTCGCGGTGGCCTTGGCGTTCGTTGCGGGGTTCGCTGCCTCGAGCGCGTTGAACGCCCGCAGGCGCATAAGGGAAGCTCCATTCGATTTCGGCAAGCCCGCCGAGTAGCGGGAGCTTCGCTGCGACAAGTTTAGGGATTGCTTCTTGAGGCAGCCGGCTTTGCGCATGAGGCGTGGAGCCGGCCGCCATCAGGGAGCATGCGGTTTACCCATGGATGATCGGGAGCCGTTGCGGAGGGCTCGGAGAGGCGGCGCTGCAATGTCGATAAAACAGGTGAGCGTGCGGGGGAAGCAATTCAGCGTGGACACTTTGCACGCAGAGGACGTGGGACCCGGCGCCCTCATCTACTTGAAGAACGCCCGCAAGGCGTATCGCATCGTCGCGGAGGACGGAGCCGACATGATCCTGCGCAACATGAGGCATCCCGAGATGCTGGATGCCGTCACGCCCGAGTGGATTTGCGAGAACTGCTACCTGATGGAACCCTGCGGGGAGTGATGCTTGGATGGGGCGCCGCACAAATCGCTAATCAAGCGCAGTCTGGCATGGCGGCCTTAAGATGAGCATGGGCGATTGCTGCACGACATGTGACATCATCGGCGACGGAGTAGGTCACTGCTTTGTTTAGGTTAAGCTCCGCGATACCCGCCAGATTGCCCTTATTTGAATCGATTGACCCTAATGGCATGCGCTTTCGCCGCATTTTTGGTTGAGTTGGCTGTAAGGGCATCGAGTTTTACTTGCAGTTCAGCAAACGTTGCTTCATCGAACAAAACTTCGCGTGATTTCAGGTCGGCACGCAGTTCGCGCAGTAAGTGGTGCCTGCGCAGTATGCGGTACTCGTCCGTATCAGACGGTACTTTTTTCAGTTCACAACGCTCGGAAAACACTATGTAGGACACAAACTGATCGGTTGGAAGTCCAAGGTATCTCGAAAGGGCGCCCACGTGCGTGCGGTTCTGCTTGATGGGGTTGTAGAAGCGGCTCTTTTCCGAACGGTTGAGGCTTGCTGTCCACTTCATCTGGTCGGCGCTGCCGAATATCCAACCAGAATAATTCTTCGACTCGAAGACGAAGACGCCCCTCTCATGCAGCATCAGCACATCTATCTCCGCGGTTCCGACCTTGCCGTGCGAGTTGGGGACAAGCAGGTTTGCGTACGTTACCAATCGTCCTTTCACGTTGTCGTGATTAAGGGCGTACTCGATTAAGTACTCTCCAAGATGCCCCTTGCCGCGCATGCCATGTGCTACGGTTAGCAGCAGGTTCGGCTCCTCGCCATTTATTCGTGCGATTATTCCCATGCAGATTCTCCTAGCATAGACGTCATCACAGCTCCTCCTCGCCCACGTAGACGCAGGTCACGACGTAGCGGTGCGCGGGGTCGGCCGGCACCGTGCAGGTGGACAGCTGCAGGACGCGGTCGGACGCGGGGTCGAGCGGGCCGCGGCGCTTGTACCCCAGGAAGGTGTCCGGGTCGGGGTTGGACAGCTCGGCGAAGTAGTCGCCCAGGTCGGCCGCGTCCGCCTGGTCGACGTCCTCGATGGCGCGGGAGTTGAACAGGTACGCGCCCACGACCCGGTACTCCAGCCGCCTGCCCGGCAGGTACACGTAGGCCCTCTCGTGCCCTGCGAAGAAGGCCGCGCCCTCGAACGCGTGCAGCGACGTGAGCGCGAGGTCCCCCGCGGCGAACGAGTGGCCGTAGACCGCGGTCACCGAATCCGACATGCCGGCGTCGCCCGTCGTGTAGGCGCAGCCTATCGCGGACGGGTTGCCGAGGGAGTCGTGGCCGAGATAGTAGGAGCCGTCCCCCTCGCGTCTGGCGAGCGGCAGGCTCACCTCCGTGCCGGGCACGTAGAGCCAGCCGAATACGTCGGGGTTGGCCGCCATGGCGCGCCCGAGCGCCGCCGGTATGGCGTCCGCTCCCGTGGACTGCAGGCGCTCCTGGTAGGAGGCCTGCAGGGCCGTAAGCTGAGCATCATCGGAGGGTCCGGTGAAGGGGGAGCTGGGAGGCGTCCATCCCACGGCCGCGGCGGCATCAAGAAGCCCGTAGCCGTAATAATCATCGCGGCCTGTTGTTCCCAAATCCTCCGCCGTAGATTCAAGACGGCTCTCGATCTGGTACGGCGTCCAAGAAGGGTGCCGTACCCTAAGCAACGCTGCTGCTGCGGCAACCTGGGGAGCGGCGAAGGAAGTGCCGCTGTCGGAGCCGTATGCATTATTGTTAGTCGTGGAGTAAGCCGCGGCCCCCTGGGTGCAGATGTCTACTGTGTAATTCGCGGTCGAGCTGGAAGCGCGGCTCTTGGAGCTGTCGACAGATGCCACTCCTATGACGTTTGATAGCGCGGCAGGATACTCCACGACGTTGTTTGACTCTCCGGTGTTGCCCGCAGCGGCCACAAAGACGACGTCGTAATCCGCGACCAAGTCGTCTATGCTCCCCTGGCACAAAAGATAGCAAGCGATGCCGCTGATAAAGCCGAACCAGCCGTCAGAGGGAATCCCAAGGCTCATGTTCACCACGTCGGGCTTCTCCGACAGGCCGTGCAAGTACCCGAGCCCTTCCGCGAGGTCCCAGACGTTACCGTTGCCATTACTGTCCAGCACCCTGACGGGAAGGATGCTGGCGTTGTAGGAGCATCCCGCAATCCCGGTGGTGTTGTTGGCTTCGGCGGAGACGATCCCCGACACGCGCGTGCCGTGGCCGGATGAGTCCGTGAAATTCGCGTCGAACTGTCCGCCCTCTATTGCGTCATATGCATCGGTTGTATCGATTACGTCCTCGAGGTCCGGATGATGGAAGGTGATGCCCGTGTCCAGCACCGCCACCTTGGCCGACCCGCTGCAGCGGACGACGTCCCAAGCCTGCCTGAAGCGCGACAAGGTCAAATAGCCTTGCTGAGCGATATACGGGTCGTCGGTGCCCCACGATGCCGCGCTCGCCACGTTTGGGAAGGCGAACTCCACTTCGGTAGCGGCGTCCATGATACGCTTCGCCTCTTCAAGCGGGTCGACTCCATCGTCGCCGAAGAAGAAGATGGAGGCGGTGTATCCGCAGCATGGGCGAGCAGTGCTTCTCGGACCGAGGACCGCGCCGGCCTCCTGCGCTATCTCTAACCTGCGCGATACGGGGACATCCTCTCCCAAGACGACGATGAGCTCCCCGGCAACCCATCGGAAGCCGTCTTCTCCCTCGTAGTGGGCATATTCGTATCTGCCTGATGCGGGAATCTCGCCCTTCCAGGACTTGTCATGCCAGTTCGCACTATACTCCTCCCACGCCTTCAAGTCTGAGAACTCGTCTTGCTGTGGCGCATCGACGATCACCCTTCCGTATTCGCCAGGCTCGTATTCCCCAAGCTTCTCCGCGTAGATGGAAGAATCCGAAGCGAAATCATCAATCAAGACCGGCGCGTAGCCTTCCTCTGGTGTCGGGGGGATGGCAGCGGCGACCCCAAAAGCCAAACAGACTGATACGGCAAGCACAACAACGGCGGCAGCCACGTTGAAGACAACGATATTCCTTCGAAGACGAATCTTCCCAGCATGCCCCATGCTAACCACGCTCCTTTCAGCTTGCAGTCATTGCAAAAACCTTTTGAATGCCAGGCGATTCATGTCACCAAGACGTGTCAGGGTAGTCCATCTCCGGGAAAGGCAGGAAAACATCGTCCAAACGAACCCAGTCGCTATTCCCGTGATAATCATGTTCAGATGCCTCGGCCATCTCGGAAACCTCCTTAGCTTTCGCATACACGTCGGTCAGCTCGTCAAAGTAGAGCAGGAAGTACTGGACCGTCCTGCCCTCTTCGTCCTCGGAACGAATCGCTTCTTCGTGCAGGAGGTAGGACTCGCCTGCCCCAACAAGCTCAGCCAGACTAGCCGCCTCTCCGTCTTTTGCGCCATCGATGAAGCGCCAGCGAACACAACCCGCGACAAACGCGTTGGCCCCCCCGCGATCCGCCCTCTCGTCTTCCCCGATTCGTGTACCTCTGTAACTGGCAACTATGTAGCGATAGCCCTTAGGGTGCTCGCCGTTCCAATATGGGTCGCGCCAATTGGCCAGCCAATCCTCCCACGCTGTCTCGCTCGAGAAGGCCTCTCGACCAGGCATGGAGGTTGCAACGTGTGCAGGCATGCCCATTTCCGTATCGGCAACTCCCCACCAGCCCACATATGCGCCGAAGAGCGCTATGGGAACAAGCAACGCTGCCATCGCGAGCGCTGCCGCGAACACGATTGCAACGACTTTGAAAACCTTCGCACTGCCCACATCCGTCATTGCCCAGACCTCTCTATGAGCCGATAATCGAAAGCGCCAACCTGCGGACTCACGCTCCGCGGTTGACCTCGCGCGCCCCGGGCTGGCCGACGGCGGGGGCGCCGGCTCGGACGCTTTCTGCTTGACGGCGCCTCGATTGTTCCGGCACCTTCGGCCGCGTGCCGGATACTGTTGCCGAAGCCAGGGCCGGTCTCGTTTCCTGCGTCCGTTATCCGCGGGAGGGCGGCCCATAGATGGGGCGTCAAGCACATTATGCTGGGAGTACCGTGCGCGTTCAACGCGCCCGAATGTGCATCGCGCACATCCGGGCCCCTCCATTCTGGCAATGCGTCATGCTGGCGGAGGGGCTTGCTCCGCCCGGGTCGGGGTGCTTGCTTCGCTGCGGAGTTCTGCCAACCTTGCGTTGCGGAAATTTATGCATTACAATTATGCAGTACAAAAAGGAGGTACCGTTGGCGAACCTGATCGTCCACAAGCGCGTGGCCGAGAGGCATCCGGAGCTCACCGAGGAGGGCGTCAGGACCGCGTGGGAGAACGCGCTTGTGTCGACGCCCCGTATCGCCAAGGACCCCGACGAGTACGTGGCGCTGGGCTTCGACGGCGACGGCAGGCTCCTCGAGGTGGTGGCTACGAGGCTGCGCGGCGGGGATTGGCTCATCTTCCACGCCACGACGCCCCCTTCGGACAAGACGTTCCGGGAACTGGGGATCGAGAGGAGGTAGCCCATGGAATACATCGCAACGAATGGCAAGGTCCTGACTGACGAGCTGCTCGACTCGATGGCCGCAGAGTACGAGGACGGCACCTGGGGCGGGCACGGCGAGGTGTCGCGCGGGCGCCCGCGCATCTACGACGAGGACATGGAGACCGTCTCGTTCAGGATCCCGAAGTCGAGGATCGCCGCGATCGAGGCGGTCGTTCGGAAGCGCGGAGAGTCGAAGTCCGACTTCTTCAGGGATGCAATCGACCAGGCGCTGCTCGCGCAGGCGTAGAATCGTCACCTTCAAAAACACGCTGTTCAACGAGACTGTTCGCCACGCTCTTGGAAGTCATTTAGGCTCCAGCTCGCCAACAAGCATGCACATTCAAGGCCCCTCCGCCATGGAAGTTCAATGCCGGCGGAGGGGCCCGCCCCGCCTGATGGCGGGGCTAACTAGGCCTTACGGGCGGAGGTCGAGCCCGCAGGCGTCGATCGCGTTCACGTGATGGCGGACGATCGCGCGGCTTTCGGAGAGGATCAGCAGCGACACGATGTCGGCGCGCACCGCGCAGTCGGCGTGGTCGGGGTTCTCGGCGAAGTACGCCGCGGCCAGCCGCTCGAACGCCTTGCGGTCGGGCACCGCATCGGGGATGCCCTCGCCGCAGTTCGAGCTGACGTGCCCGAACACGAAGGCGATGCAGTCGCCGTCTCCGACTACGAAGTCGACCTTGTCATCGCCATGCATCCAGCCCTCCTCGAGGACCTCGCAGCCTTTGAGCTCCAGGTACCTGCCGATGGCCCTTTGCGCCCGCTTCTTCATCTTCATCTCGCGACCTCCTTGTCGTCGTCGGCCCGCCCTTTGCGGGCCTCTTGGGCCCAGTTGCGGCGGGGTTCGCGGAGCGCGGCAAGGGTGGAAAGCGAAACCCGGAGGGCTTCGAGTTTTCGGTCGTGGCCTTGGGCATTGGGAGAAAAGTTTTCGCGTGCCCTTGCGCGCGTAGCGGCTCTCGCCGAGCGTCGGGGCCGGAGGCGCGCCGGGCGGGTTCCCGTTAAGGGAGGTAGACGAGGAAATGAGCCGTGCGGGAATTCGGCTGTTACGTGGAGCTACTAGGTACATGAGCACGCTGAGCGGGACGTTTGGCGGGTCGGTGGTTTACGGCGATGCGGTGAGGCCTCGGCAGCCAAGGCGTTCATCGCCTCACAGCTGCGCGACTTCCAATTCTTGATCCCCTGATTGGATGGGGCTTCCGTGGTTTGCAGTAGTTTGCAGTAACTTGCAGGCGGCGCAGTACCGCGCGGTGTCGACGTGGCGACGGCGCGTCGTTTCGCTGCCGACAGCGTGAAACGGTGTGACCGCAGCGGTTCGATTGCCAGCTTATGTGTGCAGGTTGTTGCCCTTAAACCGCGTTTGGTTGCCAAATGTTGGCTCTGCACGTCCGGCCTAGAGCATCTTCCGCATATGGATGAACATGTGCCTCTCTCACATTCAACGTTGTTGAATGCGCATCACGCCCCCAATAAACTCGAAGTGTCAAAGGGTCAATTGACGTGAAACGCTGCCGGTGAACGAAGCAGCGCATGTGAGGGGGCGCGCTTGTGACAGAAGGGCGCTCGGTCCAATAGAGGAGGCATCCCAGCCGCAATCATATGAACAACCCGGGACCTCTGAGCTGGAGAGGAGATAAGAGCCATTGTCTTAGGGTTGCGCGCAAGTTGCCGGGCATCGAATCCGGCATCGTTAGCATGGTCGAACCCAGGGGCAGAAGCCCTTAACCGATGGCAAACGCTTCCTGTTTGGTTTGCGGCTGTGCTGGCTCCACGAGCAAAAGGGCATCCGCCGCAGTAGCCACACTGTCGGTACGCCGTGAGTTCATCACAACACACACGAAAAGGCAGATGCCCTTCTGCTTATGTGTTGTGATGCAGTATTTGGTTTGTCGCGGCGTTTCTTACGAAAACCGACAATGTGGCTGTAGAGATTCTACCAGCAAGGAACACCCACTAACAAGCAGACGATTGGAAGAAGGCGGAGGGCTCCGTTGCGGTGCCGCCTTGCCGTCGTGCGCCCAAAAACGCGCGGGCAAGGCGTTTTGGCTGTTGCGCCTTTGGGGTTCCTGCGGCCTTCCCAAAGGCGTGATGAAGGAGTAACGCATGGAGCATTTGGATAAAATCGTGTTTGCCGTCGAGAGGAGACGGCGGTTCTTGGGGATGAGTGTCGCTGAACTCGCAAGGCGCGCGCACGTGGACGACAAGAGGCTAAGGCGAGTGCTGAGCGGAGAACGCGTCATGAGCGCCGACGAGCTCGTTCGCGTGTGCGCAATCCTGAAGATTCAGCTAGTGAGCCTGGAGTTCGACGAGGTCGAACGAGGCGGTGGCCGAAGGGTAAAAGAACGCTAGAAACGGGCTTCGCCCGCGCTGTCACGAGCCTCAGCGGCAGCTGAGGCCAGTAGCTGCCGATACGTTTCGGCGGGGAAACCCATCTTGGCGCAGAGCCCGACCTCGTCAAGGCCGGGCTCTGCTGCTTGGCGTGTGAGAAATCCGTGTGAGGTCTGTGCGCGATACGCTATATCCTCGGCGACCGTGTACGCCCATTCGAGTTCCGTCGCATCGACTAGTTCGCCGCACACGCGGATGAGGAAAAGCTCCCCGTCGACTGTCACGCGATTGATGGTTTTCATGTCCTCGGCGTCGGCGACCAGGAAGCTCCAGCCATCGCGCCTGCGGGCGACGGGCAGCCCCTTCGGGCCTATGATCTCGCGGTACGCCTCGGCTATCTCGTGGTAGTAGCACGACAGCCACAAGCACCCATCATTTATGTCAACCAGGTCAAGCGTCCAGTTGGTGAGCATATTGCCATTAAGGGGCAGGACTTCTGTCATGTGGTCCGTGTCGAATGAACAGAACTTTCCGCCTGAGAAGTAAGCCTTTACAATCACCGTCCCCCTCCTTGCCGTTGGTTGTTTTCGCGTTCCCGATAGGCACGGGCAACGTCGCCTGCCTGACGGTGTCGCGTCAGGTCTGGAGACAGCCTCCCATGCCGTGATCTGGGGTCTTTCGGACTTTGATATGGCCCGTCGTGTCTTTTTATAACAATGCTTCTTGCCGTTTCGGGCAGGATTCCTATCCGGCGGATGTACTCGCATGCTTCCGCATCCGAATTGCCCGCGCCCTTCTCGAGAGCCTCGAGGTCGGCGAGTGTCGCAACGCCCTTCGATTCCACGAGCAATACAGCCCGAGACAGCAACCTTAGTTCGTCAAGATTGCCGATCGCAACCGCATCTTTGGCTATTCGCGCGACCTCAATTTCCGATGCGGGGGCGAAGCGGGCCGCGCCGCTGTCATCGAGTAGCGACAGGAGCCGCTCCCGCCCGTAGCTAAGCCCCAGCTTCTCGCCGGTGACCTTCCTGCTGGGGTTGTCCGCGAAGCTGTAAACCCAGTCGCGGCGCGGTGCGCGGGACGAATTGTCGGAGACCACGATGCCGAGCGACGAGAGCAGTCCGCGGAATTCCGCCTCGTTCCTGGCGACGTTGCGGGCGATGCGGACGCGGGCTCGAATATCGGCCGTCCAGGAGTACTTTCCCTGCAAGAGGAGCTCTGACTCCGCTCGCCCGACGTGCTCGCATTGGAGCGATCTCGGCCTTTGGCGCACATCGCGGCGGTTCGCGTGAGCGGCGACGCCTTCTGGCATGCGGGTGTTGTCGAAGTGGCGCAGCCCCCGTTCGGCGGCAATGGCCTGCAGCGAGCGATTGAGCGCGCTCGGATCGGGGTCTTGCAGCCTCCTGCCGGTTTGAAGGTTAGTGTTGTTCACCACGATGTGTGCGTGCGGAATGCCCGATGCGTTGTCGTCGTGGTAGACGATCGCGACCTCGTAGTCGCCGAAATGCTGCTGCGCCCACTCGGTCGCGAGCGAGCGCAGGCTGTCCAGGCCGATGGCGTCCTGCGGGTCGGGCGAGATGATGTAGTGCTTGTAGGTGCGTACGCGCATCCCTCGCCAGGGACGGTCGTTTCCGTAGGTGGCGCGAGTTGCGTCCATCTCGGCCGCCCAATCGAAGGAAGCTGCTGCTTCGGGGGCATCCAGGTTGATGTAATCGTGGGCTATCGCACGCTCGTCGCGTACGAGGTAGTTGCGCAGGTACTTCGCTGAGGAGTGTCCCGATATGGGCTTCACGATGGGCATGGCCATCCTCTAGGGCCGTACTATGGGCAGCGACGTGATGATCGCCGTCTCGCCGCGGAGCAAATCCACGCCTTCGTCGAGCGTCTCGAGCTTGCGGCTCACCTTCACGAGCTCCTCGAGTGCGTCCGTGGCGTCCGTTTCGTCGAGGCGCATGTAGTAGGCGATGGCGTTCAGTGCGTGGACCGCCTGATTGTAATGGTGGCCCCAGCGCCTCAGCTCGCGATCGAGTCGCGCGGCCGTCACGCGGTCGACGACGACGATCGACCCGGGGGCGGTCGCGGTCCCCGGGCGGGCCGATTCGAGAAGGGTTCTAACGAGTTCCGAGAGCGACATGTCGAGGGACGCCGCCAACGCGTGCGCCTGCGCAAGCCCGTCGGCCGACATCCGCACGAACATCCTGTGCGGGTAGTTTTCCATATTCGTGTTCCTTCGCATTGCGGCGGCGCCAGTGGACAGTTGGAAGCGGCTCCGCCTCGGCGGTCCCTCGCAGGGGCGCGGGGGATCCCCCGCATAGTCTCCTGCGCGGATGTGGAGGGTTCCAGTAGACGGGCGGGCGGGATCGCGATTGTGCGCACAAGCGTCAGGCGCGCACATGCGCGTGCGCCGTATGATTTGCGCGGGCCCTCCTCCCGATTCCGGAGCGCTCCAGGCACGGCGACAAATGCTGCTCCGGGCGCCTTGTGCGCACGGAGCAGGCTACTTGCGTTGGGCCGGGGAAGGAATGGTCACATCCAACTCAGCACCGCCCTCGTGAGCCATTTCGCGAAGCGGAGGCACGCCTTCAGGATCCTCCTAAGCATTGGCGGCCTCCTTCCGCTCGGCCTCAGCGAGCATCGCTCGAAGCTGCTCGACGGTGAAGGTCAGCGTGAGCGCGGGCTGCTCGGCTTCAGCAAACATGCCGTCAAGGTCGATATCGAACGCCTCTCCGACCTTGTTCACAGCCGCGCGCTTGGCGTCGGGATCAACCTCGGCGTAGGTGTTGAGGGTCATGGCCACGTTCGAGTGGCCCAGATAGCTCGCCACGGTGCGCACGTCGGTACCGCCGGCGATCATCATGGTCGCGAACGTGTGGCGCAAATCGTGGAACGTCATTTTGAAACCGTTCATGTCGCAGAATGCCTTGAAGTCTTTGGTGAGCTGCGTAGGGTGGTACGGTCGGCTTCGCGGGTCGGGGGTGCCGAGTACGTATGGGTCGCCGAAGGGCACGCCGAGCTCTGCTGACACGTACCTCCGGTCTTTCTCGATCGCCAGGAGCACGGCGTAAAGCCTGCCGGTGAGGGGGATTGTTCTACGGCTCCCCGAAGTCTTGGGCTCCTTTTCGTAGGGTGTTCCAGAATCGAGGCTGATGGCGTGGTTGACGGTGACTTCGCGCTCCCCTATGTCCGACCAGCGCAGCCCGCATATCTCGCCCCGCCTCATCCCGGTTGTGAGCGCCAGCTCTATCGCCAGCGCGAGCGGAGAAGGCTCTGCCTCGCGGGCTAATTGCAGCATTCGCGTACGTTCCGCACGGTCGAGCACTTGCATCTTCCTTCGTTGGAGCTTGGGCGGCTTGCAGAAATCGCAAGGGTTCTTCGTTATGAGGTCTTGTGCTACGGCGTGCTTCAGCGCTTGGCGAAGCAGCGCAAACGCCTTCGCCACCGTTCGCGGTGCGTAGCCCTCGTCGGACATCTGGGCCATCCAGCCGCTCACGACGGGAATGCTCACGTCCGACAGGCGCGTTGCGCCGATATAGCGCGCGACAACCTTTGCCTCCTTGCGGTAGCCGGAGATCGTGGATGGCTCGACCGTCCTCCCGCCCTCCTTGTACTGGATAAAGCGCTCGAGGAACTCTACTAGGGTTAACCTCGACGTGTAGGCAGCCCCTTTGCGCTCGAGGTCAAGGATCAGCTCGTCGCGCGCCTTCTCGGCTTTTCTCTGAGTCTTGGCTTCCACGGTGTGGTACGACGGTACGATTTCGCCCGAAAGCGGGTCTTTGTGGCTTAGCACCACTTGCCACTTGTCGGAATCCCCGCGCCTGCGCAGTCCTCTGCTTGCATACTCCACGTTGTCTCCCATCTCTTCGTTATCCACATTTCCCCGGGGAGATGGCTTGACAACATTGTTGACAACATTTCTGACAACAAGCCGACAACATTTCGATGCATTGAACGGTAGAACGAGGGGAACGGCGGTTTACCTGTAGACCGTAGGGACGGGAAAAAACACAGGTTAGAGGCCGCAGAGCTTCACATTCTGAACACACAGATTTGCGTTTTCCCAGGTCAGGGCCGATTTGCAAGCCTGAGGTCAGGGGTTCGATCCCCCTATGCTCCACCAAATTTCAAAGCCGCCGTCAGGCGGGTTTTTTGTAAGCATAGGGGGATCGAACCGATGAGGTGGGAGGCCGTTAAGCAAACGCGCCTGTGGCACGTTTGTAGGCCGACGGTCTGAGCGCTTTAGCGCGAAGACATTGATTTCCGCGAAGCGGAAATCGTGATCCCCCTATGCTCCACCATAAAAGACCAGCTCACATCATCTATTGGTGTGAGCTTTCTTTTTTGCTCGGCTGTTTTCGCGGGAAAAGTGACTAAGAAGTGACTAAACGGCTTTCGCTTCGACCCCTGAAACGAGGGCCGCGCCGCTATCCAGATGACGCGACGTCAAACCTAGAACCCAGCAATCACCTGCGATGCTCGAGTATGGCGAGGCATTTTTTTCCCGATTTAGGATCGGCGAACGTTCCTGCGTCGATACGTTTGCGATTCGTTTGCTCTGTTCGCAAGCTCGTAGTTTCTCCGTTCGATGTTGTTTACGAGCACGACCAGGCCTCCGACTCTGTGAACGTACTCGGTCTCGTTCATCAGCGTGCTGCTTTATAGAAACAGCTCTGCAAGCCTGAGGACAGGGGTTCAATTCCTCTTCCCGGCGCAGATGCGTTGCGAGCTTGTCGGGGCGCGCGCTTTTGGGCTAGGATGCTTTACAGACGTTGCTCATGCGCTGCGTGGGTGTACGGCATCGCAAAAGCTGAATCGTACCGAAGGGTGATCGAATTGAAAAAAACGCTGATACTAGCAATGACATTAGTCTGCCTGCTGAGCCTTGTCGTAGGGTGTGGATCCCAGAATCTCTCGAACGGGCCCCAAGATACCGCGAAGAAAGACTACGGCGAGCCTATGGACATAAACCTGAGCTCCGAGGAGGTCGAGGTCCACGGGGTCCATCTGCGCCTCCCCGACAATTCTCAGCTTCAACAGTACGAGCAAGATGTCAATGGGTACCAAACCGTTTCAACTTTGGATGACCCCATTACTCAAGAGATAGTAGTTTATATTAGATTCAGTCCTCTTGAGAAATTAGCCCTCAACGGCGCAAGCGCTAGCGGCGAGAACTATACGCCCGAGGCCGCCTTGATTGTCTGGTCTGACGAATACGCAGACGTCGACACCATAACGGTAAAGGATAAGACGCACATCGCTGGAGCCGACGCGCGTGTGCTAACGAAAACCTCTGAGCGCATGTCGGGCGGCGTTTATGAAGAGACGATTGTTTCCTTTGCTTTGAATTCGGGGATTGTCTCGATTAGCTACGATGATTTGGGCGGTAGGTATAGCGACCTTATCCAGGAGAGCATCGACAGCATCTGGATCGACGAGGACGAGATACCCGAGATCGCCCGCATAACGAGCCCCGAGGCCTTGCAGGCAGCCGGACTGCGCGAGCAGCCCTGGGAGATTGACTGCGAGTCCTTCGGCGTCTATCTGAACGTCCCCGAGGGCTACACGCCCACCGTCAATGACGACGGGAGCTATGCGTGGGTTTCCCCCGATGACAACACCAGGATTGATGCGTCGACCATCGATGCGTCAATTCTCACGGTCGACCAAGAGAGGTTGGAGACGAACATGGCCCAAAGGCCGGGCTTCGAAGGCTTCGAAGAGTTCTACCAAGGGACGTACCATGATATGTACGTCATCAAATTCAAGCACAAGATGGAGGACGACGAAGGCGAGGTGTGGGCGTACCTTGTTGCGGTTGCTCCCAGAATGGCAGTTGGGATGGATCCGAGCGGAAACATTACAACAGGCGAAGCTGTGGCTATTGCGGTGACCAGCCGCACCGAAGACGGTGTGGAGCTGCCCGAGGTGATGAATACCCTTCGTTATGCCGATGGGTGGAACAACGGCGGTGTTTTGGACATGGAGGCACTCTCCGCGTCCAACTAAAACAGGCTTGATCGTCGCACTCCTCGTCACCTATGCCCTGTGCTCTGCGGGCAAGCTTCTTCCCCTTATTCGCGAGAACATTAAGATCGGCTCCGTCATCGATGCCGTACCATTCAACGTCAGGCGCTGCGCCAGGACCTATGGGATGGATTGAGAAAAGCTCGAACGGAACCTGCCGGTGCTCGCCCAGATAAACCTCGACGACAACTGTTTCATCCTCATGCTCTGGGCGCTCATGTTCCTGTTCATGATCGGCACCGATTTCGTCTAGCTCGACGTTGACGCCAACGAGCTCGTCGCTCTTGTGCGTTAGCTCGAAACCTTGCATTTTCCGATAAGGCGCCAACGATAAATGCCGCTTCTGCTACCATATGCCGTTAGCATTTGAACCACAGTTACAGGAGTGCTGCATGAAGCAAGAGAACATCCGCAACGTTGCAATCATCGCGCACGTCGACCACGGCAAGACCACGATCGTTGACCGCTTGCTGTACACGGCAGGCGTGTTCCGCGAGAACCAGCAGGTTGCCGAACGCGTGCTGGACAGCAACGACCAGGAGCGCGAGCGCGGCATCACCATTCTGTCGAAGAACGTCTCGATTACGTACAAGGACGTCAAGATCAACGTCATCGACACGCCAGGCCATGCCGATTTCGGTGGTGAGGTTGAGCGCGTGCTCAACATGGCCGACGGGGCGCTGCTCATCGTCGACGCATTCGAGGGCCCCATGCCGCAGACGCGTTTCGTGTTGCGCCACGCACTGGCCACTGGCATGCGTATCGTGGTTGTCGTTAACAAGATTGACCGCCCAGGTGCGCGCCCGCATGAAGTGGTCGACGAAGTGTTTGACCTTATGTGCGAGCTCGAGGCAAGCGATGAGCAGCTCGATTTCCCCGTCGTCTTCACCAGCGCCATGGCGGGTTATGCTCGCTTCGAGCCCGAAGATTCCAACATGAACATGATCCCGCTGCTCGAGACGATTTTGAAAGAGGTACCTGCGCCCGAATGCCAGCCCGACGGTCCTATCGCCTTGCAGATCTGCACGGTCGACCACTCGAGCTTCGTTGGACGCATTGGCGTGGGGCGCCTGCACTCCGGCACCATCCACAAAGGCGAGCAGGTGCTCGTCGTGAAGAACGACGGCACGCGCTACAACACCACGATCAAGCAGGTGTTCGAGTTCAGGGAGCTCGGCAAGAAGGAGCAGAAGGAAGTCTACGCTGGTGACATCGTGGCAGTTGTTGGTGTCGACGATGCCGACATCGGTGACATGGTTACGAGCCGCGATCATCCGGTGGTGCTCGACCCCATCGAGGTCGAGCAGCCCACCATGGCGGTTGTATTCGAGGCTTCGAACAGCCCGCTCGTTGGTCGCGAGGGCGAAATCGTCGGATCGCGACAGCTCAAGGAGCGTCTCATGCGCGAAGCTGAGTCGAACATCTCAATGCGCATCACCGAGATTCCCGAGACGACAGGCGTCGAAGTGGCCGGTCGCGGCGTGCTGCACCTATCCGTGCTCATGGAGACGATGCGTCGTGAGGGTTTCGAGTTCCAGGTTGGGCGCCCACAGGTCGTCATCAAGACCGATGAAGCCGGCAACAAGTTCGAGCCGATCGAGGAGGCGACCGTCGACGTGCCCAGCGAGTATGCGGGCAAGGCGATCGAGGTCTTCGGCAATGCCGGCGGCGAGATGACCGACATGTACCAGCGCGGCGACGATACGCACCTCGTGTTCAAGATTCCGACGCGCGGGACGATGGGCTTGCGCACGCGTCTGCTCAACGTGACGCGCGGCGAAGCGACGATGTTCCATCATTTCAGCGAGTACGGCCCGTACCGTGGTGAGATGGCCCATCGCAAGAACGGCATGATGATCAGCATGTCGACTGGCAAGTCGGTTGCCTATGCGCTCGACACGCTGCAGGAGCGCGGCCGACTGTTCGTGGGTCCCGGCGAGGATTGCTACGAGGGCATGATCGTGGGCGAGTCTGCCAAGGAAGGCGACATGACCGTCAACGTCGAGAAGTCCAAGCAGCTGGGCAACCAGCGTTCGAGCAACGCCGACAAGGCCATCCAGCTCACGCCCCCGATTAGGTTCACCCTTGAAGAGGCGCTCGAGTTCATCGAGGACGACGAGCTCGTGGAGGTCACGCCGAAGTCGATCCGCTTGCGCAAGCGGCTGCTTTCAGCTGTCGATCGCAAGAAGGCGGCAGCGGGGAAGTAGCGCTTGCAGCACATAGCCGATGGTTTCAAAACGGGTTGGATGTTACCAATCCGTTTTGTTTTGTGCCTTCGTGAAGTCAAAATGTCCATATTGTGCACTGCGATGCTCCGAAAAACGCGTGTGCGAAAATGGGCGAAGCTATCCAACAATTGCAGTAGGAGAACATTCATGAAAGTGTCGAAGCTCTTGAAATCCATGATTACAGTCGGCATTGTCGCTGTTTTCGCAGCCAGCCTGGCAGCCTGCTCGGGCTCTTCGTCCGGCTCTAATGCTGTGGCAGCAACGGTGAACGGTGTGTCGATTCCCCAGTCCGAGATCACCAAAACCATCGA
>JAZLCO010000027.1:0-8997 GCA_045614225.1 Eggerthellaceae bacterium
AGCTTCATCGACGCCGCGTCGCTCAGGGGCGTGGCGAGGTCCGAGGCCGACCCGCGGCCCATCCCGGCCGACGTGATGGAGAAGGCCAGGATCTACATCGCGGCGGCCATCGAGGAGAGGCTCGGTAAGGCGGCGTGACGCTCATGGTGTAGAATGCAACCGGTTCCGGGTGATGCTGCGTTCGCTCGGGCGGGCTGAAGCCCGCGCCTCGCAAACGCAGTCGTGACACCAACAATCGGCACACTACCCCCGAATCGTCCATGGATCCGATATTGATGCAAATTGAGTGGCCTTCTGTGCAGATAACGGGTCCATGGACAATTTCTTCCGCATTATTTGCCGAAATTCCGTCCATGGACCCAATATCGATGCACGCAATCGTCCAGGGACCTCGTATTGGTGCAGAGAAGCCAGTAATTTGTGCAGATATCAGGTCTATGGACGAATTTGGGCTCGAGTCCGTCCACCATGTGACCGACGAACCTCCAAGTAGACCATCTCCCGCATTCGCCAACACCAGCTAAGGGGCTCGAAAGCTTTTGATAAGAAAAGGGTGCTGGCCTGCGCCAACACCCCTTCATCAATCGCTTTCTCGTTCTTAAACCCTAATCGGAAAGAACCTTCTTGCTTGCTTAGCTGTGGTAGTAGCGATGCTGCTCGTAGCGCGGCTCGCAACAGACGTTGATGCCGAGCGAGCGGTAGAGCTGTTCGTCGTCGGACGAGATGATGACCGAGAAGTAGACATCGCAGCCGCGCAGGTCGCCAGCAGCCTGAATGGCCTTTGCGGCCATGGGGCTCGTCAGCGAAGAGGTGGACAGAGCGATCAGCATCTCGCGCGGATGTAGACGCGGATTCGTGTGCCCGAGCTGCTCGGTGCGCAAGTTGCAAATGGGCTCGAGTGCAGCGTCGGCGATGATGTAAAGCTCATCGTCAATGCCAGCCTGGGCCTTGAGCGCGTTCAAAAGCACCGAAGAGGCAGCACCCAAAAGCGCAGATGTCTTGCCCGTGATGATGCGGCCATCGGGAAGCTCCATGGCGCCTGCCGGACCACCCGATTGCTCTGCCTTGGCAAGCGCAGCTGCACGGGCGGGCGAAAGATCAGCATCGACACCCGCCTTCTTCATGAGCATTTCAGCCTTGGCGACCAGCTCGTCGCCCACGCCTGTGCGCTTGGCTTCGGTGGCCGTCTGGAAATAACGGCGAACGATCTCGTGGTTGGCCGCATCGCGGCACACCTCGTCATCGCTGATGGCCAAACCTGCCATGTTGACGCCCATGTCGGTCGGCGACTTGTAGGGGCTTTCGCCCACGATCTTCTCGAACATGGCCTTGAGCACCGGGTAGATTTCGATGTCGCGGTTGTAGTTGACCGTCGTCTCGCCGTAAGCCTCGAGATGGAACGGGTCGATGGCGTTCACGTCGGACAAATCGAGCGTCGCAGCCTCATAGGCGATGTTGACCGGATGGTCGAGCGGGAGATTCCAAATCGGGAAGGTCTCGAACTTTGCATAGCCGGCACTGACGCCGTGCTTGTGATCGTGATAGAGCTGCGAGAGGCACGTCGCCATCTTGCCCGAACCAGGGCCAGGTGCCGACACGACGACCAACGGACGGCTGGTCTCGATGTAGTCGTTCTTGCCCATGCCCTCATCGCTCACGATGTGGTCGATGGCATACGGATAGCCCTCGATGGGGTAATGCAGGTAGCTCTTGACCCCAAGGCCGTCGAGGCGCTGACGGAACACATCAGCAGCAGGCTGGTTGCGGTACTGCGTGATGCAAACGCTGCCTACGTAGAAACCCAGCCCCTTGAAGATGTCCATGAGGCGCAGCATGTCGTCGTCATAGGTGATGCCCAGATCACCGCGAACTTTCGAGTGCTCGATGTGGTTGGCGTTGATGACGAGGATGATCTCGACATCGTCGACCATGCTCTGGAGCATGCGCAGCTTGGTGTCGGGCTCGAAGCCGGGCAAAACACGCGATGCATGGTAGTCATCGAACAGCTTGCCGCCGAATTCGAGATAGAGCTTGCCGCCGAATGTGGCGATGCGGTCGCGAATTCGCGCCGTCTGCAACTCGATGTACTTTTCGTTGTCGAAACCAATGCGCTTGCGCATGAAAAACCTCTTTCAATTCGCGTACTAAGAGATTATAGCCCAGCGTCCCTCAGCCCCTCGCCCCTTTTAACTCACGCGACACAAAACCTAGAGTGCAACACGATGCATCGCGCTGGGCAGTATGAACGCATAAAACAACCAGGTTGAAATATGCAAGCGCCTCAGCATGCGCATAATTCAACCAGGTTGAATTATGCAACTCTTCACAAGGTATAATTCCGCTATGCGAATTGAACACGCCATCGACGAGTATCTTTCCCACCTGCGCATCGAGCGGGGCTCTTCCCCGCTGACCATTGAAGCCTACGCCGCCGACCTGGCTGACTACCTGTCGTTTCTCGATGAAGCTGGCATTTCCGATCTTGAACGCGTCGACCGTGACACGATTGTGGCATATGAAGCAGATCTGCTCGAGCGCGGCTATGCTGTGACGAGCATCGACCGCCATATCTCGGTGCTGAAAGGGTTCCATCGATTCTGCGTACGTGAGGAGTACGCCGCGAACAATCCGACATCGACCGTGAAACTACCTGCGCCCCCTAACAAGCTGCCCGACGTGCTGACGATCGATCAAGTCAACAAGCTACTTGACCTGCTTGTCGGCGATGACCCGATATCGTTACGCAACAAGGCGATTCTCGAGGTTTTGTACGGATGCGGTTTGCGCGTGAGCGAATGCGCGGGGCTCGACCTCATGGATTGCGCGTTTTCGGAAGGATATCTGCGCGTCGTCGGCAAAGGCGACAAGGAGCGCATCGCGCCCATTAGCGGCTGCGCGTTGGATGCGCTGGTCACTTATTTGAACGAGGGACGCCCTGAACTTGTCAAACCTTACGCGAAAGCAACATCTGCCGTGTTCCTGAACGCCCGCGGCGGACGACTCACGCGCCAGTCGATTCACAAGATCGTGGCAAAAGCCGGTGGAGCCATCGGTGTCGACGACTTGCATCCGCACACGTTGCGGCACTCGTTTGCCACACACATGCTTGCTGGCGGCGCTGACCTGCGCGTCATCCAGGAGATACTTGGCCATTCCGACATTTCTACGACGCAGATTTACACACACGTCAATCGCTCGCACATCCAAGAGGAATACTTGAGCGCCCATCCTCGTGCAAAGAAACGTTCCAACACATAGCTCGGCAAGAGCTGAACAGGAATGCGATAATGGGACGAAACGATCAGACAGGAAACGACATATGCCCGCAGAAATCGATATCGCAAAACACTTGCAACCCATCGTCATAGGTGGTGACATCCTGGCGTACAGCTGGGTGCGCGAGATGCACCGTGCGTTTGGAATCACGCGTACAATCGTGCTAGCGACACAGGACATCAAAATGCTCTCGAGCAGCAAGTTCACCGACTATCGGCTGGTCGATGGCTTGTACGAAGGCGACGCTGCCTTCGAGGCGCTCGAAGCTGTCGCAGCCCAAGAACTCGCGCGCGACCCCGAATGCAAGCTTATCGTGCTCGGGTGCGATGACGTGCATGCACGCATCCTTTCCCGTGGCAAAGAGCGTCTTCAGGCGGCAGGTATCACCGTTCCCTACATAGATTTCGACCTGCTCGACGAGATCACGCAGAAACGCCGTTTCTACGAGCTGTGCGAAGAGCTCGACATGCCCTTCCCCAAGACGTGGTACTTCGATTGCGGGAATGGCCCTAACGAACTGCCCGTCAACGAGTTCGACTATCCACTGATTGCAAAACCGTCGAACTCGGCGAAATTCCAGGCAGCCACCATCGAGGCGAAGCGCAAGATCTACGAAATCGAGACTCCCGAAGAGCTCCAGCAGGTCTGGCGAACAATCCGCGTGTCTGACTACGACGCAGAGCTCGTCGTGCAAGACTTCATCCCTGGCGACGACAATGCCATTCGCACACTCACCACGTTCTCGGACGCCAACGGTGATGTGCGCGTCGTGTCGGGCGGCGTCGTCATCCTTCAGGATCACGACCCGACGGCGCTTGGCAACCCATTGGCCATTTTGGGCGAGAAGGAAGACGTCATCGTCGAGGGCGCCAAACGCTTCCTCAAGCACATCGGCTATCGCGGCTTTGCCAACTTCGACATCAAGTTCGACGAACGCGATGGCTCGTTCCGCTTCTTCGAGGTGAACACGCGCGCCGGGCGAAACACCTACTACATGAGCCTCGGCGGTGCCAACTTCGCAGAGCTGGTCGTGAAGGAGTTCATCCTCGGCGAGCCCATCGCCTACCAGGAGGCATACCGGCCGTTCCTCTATTGCTGCGTACCGGAATACGTTTTGAAGCGCAGCGTGACCAACATCGACCGACTGGCCGAAGCGCTGGCCACCATCGAATTCACCGACGAGCCTTACCCGCTGCACTACCCCGCTGATTCAGCTACCCATAACTTCTGGGCGCTGGTCATGAAGATGAACCAGATCCGCAAGTTCAAGAAGTACTACTGGGATACTGGCGGCAAACAGCTTAAATAGTTTTAAAACGGCATGCGCCGCGATAGGGTTCGCCTACAGCTGCTCGACTAATCTAGACAATGATTAGACAGTGTCTGCGCAAGCGGCTTCACCCTATCACGGCGCATGCCGTCGCAAAACGCTTGTTTGACTCAAGATTATGAGCGCTTCAACTTGCGTGCGACTTTGCCGACCAGATCGGTCACATAGTTCATGTACGGGACCTTCATCACGATGCACAGGCCGAACGCCACAACAAGTCCCACACCACCGCAAACGACAATGCGAATGATGCCGTCAATCATGCCGATGCCTTCGGGGAGGATGGCACCCAGCCCTAACGACACCGCAACCGCAACGCCCGAAGCGATGACGACACGAGCAACCGTCCAAAGAATCTTGCCCAGCTCGAACGAGCCGATCAGCTTGCGCAACATGAACGTCAAGATGAGGCAGCAAACCGCGTAGTACACGATGTCTGCGATGGGCACACCCGCAAGACCGAAGAGCGCCGGCGAGCTTAACACGTAGTACAGCGCGCATTGCACGGCGACCATGGCAGTGCTCACAAGCGCGAAGCGGAAGAACTTGCGCATGCTGGCATAGATGTTGTAGAGCAGCATAACGATGGCATAGAACGGAAGACTGATGAGCCATACCGACAGAATCCGCGCAACGTAGACCACGTCGTCGCCGCTGAAGGCGCCAACTTGGAACAGCTCCATGATGGGAACCGAGACCGAAACCATGATGGCGGCAAGCGGGATGATCAAGAGCAGCGTGGCCGAATAGCCCGTGTGCACGAGCGAGCGCATGTTGGGCCAGTCTTCTTTCGCAACCGCTTCGCCCATCTCGGTGAACAGCGCGCGCGACAACGAAACGGCGATGACGCCATAGGGCAGCTGGTACCACGTCCAAGCGTACAGCAGCGTCGAGGGACCGTTCTCGCCTGCTTGCAGCGAGAAGGCGTTGCGGCACGAGAACGCAACCATGGTACCGACGATGTAGAGCAACGTGGGCGCGGCGATCTTGAGAGCCTCGATGAGCGCAGGGTCTTTGAGGTTGATGTGTGGTCGGTACTTGAACCCGAGCTTGATGAGCACGGGAATCTGGATGAGGAACTGCGCCGCCACGCCAACCGTCGTGCCGATGGCCAGCACCATGATGGCCAGCTCGAAATTGATGCTCGACAGTGGTATGTACGCGAAGAACGCCGCCGTCACGATAACATTGTTGACAGCCGGCGCCATCGAGGGCAGGAAGAACACGCGATTGGCGTTGAGCAGGCCCGTTACAATTCCGCCGATTCCATAGAACACAATCTGCATGGCGAAGATGCGGAAGAACGCGACTGCGCGTTGGTATACCTCAGCGTCTTCGCTCACGGTGAACGTCTGCGTGGCAATGACTTGCGGCGCAAATATCGTAGCCAGGATCGACAGAATACCGAGCACCACGATCGTGATGTTGAGCAGGTTGTTGGCGAATTCGTTGCCCGATTTCTCGCCGCCGCGTTCTTTCTCGAGCATGTAGACTGGCAAGAACGCTGCAGCAAGCAAGCCTCCCGCCACCAATTCGTAGATGACGTTGGGCATGTTGTTTGCAACTTGGTATGACGACGTGATGAGCGAGTTGCCCAGAGCAAATGCCATTGCCCAGGTGCGGATGAGACCCGTAGCACGCGAAAACAGCGTCGCTATCGACATAAGCGCCGTCGAGCGCGCGACCGATGGGTTGGCGTTCTCCTCCATCGCAGTATCGTTTTCAAGCGAGTCGCTCACGAACCCTCTTTCCCAGCTTCACTAGTCAACCAGTTCATAATGATGTAATTTAGTCCTCGTACGACCGAATTCATGCAATGACCCGAAAAGGCGATGCCGCCATGAGAGTTCTCCTTATAGCAAACAAGAACAACGCGAAGACGGTTGACGCGCTCTTCCAAATCGCAGCTTACTGCGATATGCAGGGCATCGAGCACATCGAGCTCGACGTGAGCCAGCTTCCTGACAGCTCGTTCGTATACGGACCAGCCCAACTTGCCGACATCGACGAGGCTCTTGCCGAGCGAATCGACTTGGTGGTGACAATTGGCGGTGACGGCACGCTGCTTCATGCGACGCGCCTGTCTGTCGTGCTGGGCGCGCCTATCGCCGGCATCAATTTCGGACATCTTGGCTTCCTGACCAATACGGTTGACGAAGGCGTGATCGCCTTGTTCGCCACCATATTGTCAGGCGAGGTCATCCGCGAGGAACGCATCAATCTGCGCGTTCGCGTCACCTGCGTCGACGACGAAGAAGGCCAGCCTCCACGCGAGTACTACGCCATGAACGAAGTGGCAGCTGCACGCGGCGCCAAGGGAAACATCGTCGATTTCGATTTCAGCATCGCAGGTGACCACATCGCGCATATGCGCGGCGATGGCCTCATCGTTGCGACAGCCACTGGTTCAACCGCTTATGCTCTGTCAGCCGGCGGTCCGCTCGTCGGCCCGACGTTCACCGGCATGATCGTCGCACCTCTAGCTCCCCATACGCTCAACGCACGCCCCATCGTCGCGGAGCGCAACGACATCATCGAGATCGACATGCCAGATGACATGCAAGTGGGCGACGTCGGCCTGTTCATCGATGGCGACACAATCGAGCTGGACAGCCCCATAAAGAACGTGACCATCATGGTGGGCCCCGATCCCGCAGTCATTTTGAGCTGCCGCAAAGACAGTTTCTACAAGCAAATTTCCCGCACGTTCTTCGACAAGAAGTAATTGCAATTTGGCATAGAGTTTTGTCGCGCCTACGCTTCAACCGCGATGATGATGGTTATGCGTCTTTTCTTCAAGGCGCCTGGCTTTGCGTCTTCGCGAGAAATCCTCATCTATTTCAGATACCTTAAACTGGCTGCATAGCTGATGACCTGGGTTTATGTTCCCAATCATACATAGTTGTGTGCTCGCTCCGTGCAAATTGTGCCATCCGCTCTCGTGCAGGTATAATACTTGGAACGTCTAAAAACGCACCCAATGTTCGATCAGGAGGCTTTCAAATGAGCGAACATGCAACCGAGCCAAGTAGACGCGCTTTCGTCTTCTCAGCAGCACTGTTCGGAACCGCACTCGCAACGGGCATCTTCAACCCGTCATTTGCGCATGCTGTCACAGCAGCGGAGAAGCAAGCCGAAGCCGACGCCGTCCGCGAGCAACTCGTCTCACTGCAGGCCGACCTCGAAATGTGTGCCGACAAGTACTACGGTGCACTCGAAGAACGCGACGCGGCACATGCGGCCATGGAAGCCGAGCAGGTGAAAATCGACGAGGCAACGCTTCGCATCAACGAAATTCAGCAGCGCCTGGGCGACCGTGCGCGAAACATGTACCGCACGGGCCCCACTGGGTTCCTCGACTTCGTTCTCGGCTCGAGCTCCTTCGAGGAGTTCACAACGAACTGGGATCTTCTCGACACGATCAACGAAGAAGATGCTGCGCTTGTCGAAGAAACCAAGCAGCTACGCGCTCAACTTGAGGAATCGAAGGCCGAGTACGAGCGTCAAGAGCAGATTGCTGCAGAAAAAGCTGCAGAAGCCGAGCTTGCCAAGAACCAGGCTGAAGCGCGCGTTGCGGAAGCAACCGAGCTCATGAATCAGCTCGACGAAGAAGCTCGCGTGCTGCTCGAAGAAGAGCAAGCAGCAGCCGCAGCAGCTGCTGCTGCGGCTGCTGCAGCCGAAGCAGCCGCCCAGGCTGCCGCCGACTCTGCTGGCAACGGTGAAGCAACTGCCGCCTACTTCAGCAGCGGCGGCACCGCAGGTGACAACAGCGCTGTCGTGGGCTATGCATTATCGAAGATCGGCTGCCCGTACGTCTGGGGCGCCGAAGGCCCTGATGCGTTCGACTGCTCGGGTCTTGTCCGCTGGGCATACCTGCAGATCGGCATGAGCGTTCCCCATTACACCGAGTCGCTGTTCGCCAGCGCAACGAACCGCGTGCCTGTTTCGGAAGCCCGTCCTGGTGACGTGTTGTATCGCCCGGGCCACGTAGGCATTGCTGTGGGCTATGGTGGCGTGCCGTACGTACACGCGCCTACGTTCGGCGCTTATGTGCGCGATACTGATCCGCTCAGCTGGTCGGGCTTCACCTACGCACTGCAGTTCTAACGATTCGCAAGGAGAGATGAATCGCTTGTCATCTCGCTTTCCTGTGAAAACGTACATCCGAAATCATGACCACCCGCATAGCGGGTGGTTTGCTCTTAGGGTATAACCCTGAGGGATTCCGGCCAGGGACTCAAGCCCCTGCCCTTCACTTTCGTTCAGGCCCGTTGGCCCCTTGACTCGTGGCACGCCGGTGGAACCGGCGGTGCCGGCCTACCTGCTGAACGGGTCCTCGTACTCCTTGACGCTCAGCCTGTCCAGCGCGATGTCGGCGCGCTCCTGCTCGC
>JAZLCO010000028.1:0-12162 GCA_045614225.1 Eggerthellaceae bacterium
TCCGCCATGGCCTACCAATGCTGGTTTCCTTGAATCTCAGGATGAGTTGTTGCAGGGCGTCATCGCCGAGGCGGGTGTTCATAACATAGATGAGGCTTCGATTTCGGCGACAAACCCTCAATTGCGACTGTGGCGTGGCGATATCACCACGCTTGAGGTGGACGCCATTGTGAACGCTGCGAACTCTCAGATGTTGGGATGCTGGGTTCCAGGACATCACTGCATCGACAATGCGATACACACGTATTCCGGTATACAGTTGCGAGCAGAATGCGCACGCATCATGGATGCGCAAGGCCACGAAGAGCCGACGGGTGCTGCCAAGATCACAGACGCGTACAACCTTCCTGCGAAGCATGTCATTCATACGGTTGGACCCATTGCGAACGGCCAGCCGACCGACTTGCATCGCGATCAGTTGGCGTCGTGTTACCGCAGCTGCCTCGACCTAGCCGCCGAACACGGCTTGCGCTCTATTGCGTTTTGTTGCATCAGCACCGGCGTCTTCGGCTTCCCCCAAAAGGAGGCGGCAGCAATTGCGGTGCGCACGGTGAGCGATTGGCTTTCCGCTGGCAGTTTGGATATGACCGTTGTGTTCAACGTGTTCAGCGGCAAGGACAAGTCGATTTACGCCGATTTACTCGAACTCTAGGATCGAAACGGTCTGCTGTCGAGGATTGTTAGCTTTCCGCTCAGGCTCGTTTGCTGCAAAGTGAATCGAAGCACTCAAACAGCGGCAGCCATTGTCGACCTCGTCAAACAACGATAAACTCAATTTCAATGACGGCATTGAGAGGGGGCGGTATGCATTCGACATGCGTGTTCTGCGATGGGGGATGCACGTTCGCAGTAAACGATACTGATGGCAAGGTGGCTATCTCTCCAATCAACCCTGCCATGCCGGCCATCTGCTCGAAAGCGGTCAACTGGGATGAAATCCGCAGTCATCCTGGCAGGCTCATGCACCCGCTCAAGAATGTGGGCATGCGGGGAGAGCCCCAATGGGAGGAGATCAGCTGGGACCAAGCTCTTAACGAGATTGCCGAAAAGCTGCAAGCAGTAATCGACAAATACGGTCCCGAAGCGGTTGCATTCTCGGAGATGCCGCTCAACCACGGGTTTGGTGGTATCACGCGTCGGTTCATGAACCATCTTGGAACGCCAAACTACATTACGGCACTTGACTTGTGCATGGGCAATACCGCTCAAGTTCACCGCGCAACATACGGTTGGTTCACGAGCGCCAACTGGCAGGTTGCCGATTGCATCGTGTATTTCGGGCAGAATCGTGGTCCAGAGCTCTGGCCACGCGAGTACCTGAATCTCAAAGCAGCGCTTGCACGTGGTGCGAAGCTCATCGTCGTAGACCCGCGTCTTACCGAGACAGCAGAGCTGGCCGATTATCACCTACGTATCAACTACGGTACCGACGCTGCGCTGGTCCTCGGTTGGATCAACGTCATCATCGATGAAGGTCTTTACGACCATGATTTCGTAGCTGAAAGCACCGTCGGGTTTGAAGATCTTGTTGAGCGAGCAGGGGAGTACCCGCCCGAGCGCGTCGCCGAAATCTGCGGTATCACAGCAGACGATATTCGTGAAACTGCGCGCATCTACGCAGGTTCGGAGGCTGCGCTCATTCCTTGGGGCGCGACTGCCGACATGCAGCGTAATTCGACGTCACTTTTGCGGGGTCAATGCATTCTGCGCGCAATTTGCGGCTTCCTTAACAAGTCTGAGCTCGTTCACGGACCAACATCGGACATCTCGCTCTCAGAGCGGTTGTACGATTATGCAGCACTGCCGCAGAGCCAGAAGGATAAGCAGATAGGGAGTGAAAACTACCCGCTGTTCTCGTTCAAGGGCAACGCGCTTTACGATGGGGCGATGCAAAATGCGGGATTCGATTTCACGGCTGACATCATGGCTTCGTCATGCATGGCCCATCCGTCAAGCTTGTTTGCCGCCATGCGCGGTGAGGGGCCGTATCCGGTGAAGGCCTTCTTCAGCGTGGCGAACAACACGGTCATGAGCTATGCGAACATGCAGGGCATTGTTGATGCACTCATGAACCAGGATCTCGTCGTCACCTTCGAAGTGAATATGACGCCCACTGCGCAGCTTTCAGATTATGTGTTACCAGGCGATATGTGGATGGAGCGCGACACAGTTGGACCCATGTTCGACATCGCCCCAATCATGACGACATCCAACGCCATCGGTGAACCTCCGGTTGACTGTCGATGCTGGTATGACGTGGTCAAAGGGCTAGCTGACCGAATGGGGATAGGTGACGCGTTCCCGTGGCGCAATGCACACGAGCTGCTCGACTATCGGTTTGCAGCGTTGGGCACGACTTGGGAAGAAGCCCGGTCGATTCCGGCGCATCCTGGTAAAACGCCTACATTCGGCACATTCCTCACGCCGTCAGGAAAAGTCGAGCTTGCAAGTTCGGTGCTTGCCGCTTTGGGATACGACCCGCTGCCCTATTACGAGGAGCCAACCGATCCCTTGGCCAACGATGATATGCCGTTCGAGATCTTCGCAGGTGCACGTGAGCCTGCCAACTACAACACGAACTTCCATCAGGTTGACTTCCTTCGTGAGCGCGAGCCAGAGCCGCGGCTCTTCATCCATCCTGATGACGCCAACACCTGCAATGTGGTGGAAGGTGCATGGGTGCGTGTTGCCACCGGACACGGTGCAATTGAACTTGTGGCGCACCTCGATCCGTGTCAAAAACCTGGAACGTTGCGTGTGCCTCACGGTTGGTGGAAGCCGGAGACCGAACCTGGTCTTGCCGCAGGGCTGAGCAGTGCGCTCATTCACAACGACGGCATGCTTTTCAGCGATGAGGCGTGGAACCTCGACCCCGAACAAGGTCTTGCAAACCTGAGAGGTGGAATTTGCGCGCGTGTTGGCGTTTTATAGTTTCCTCGATATACTTGTATAACCTGCAAATCTAAGGAAAGGTGCAATTGTGGCAAACGGAAACTATCAACCAACGCAACAAATGCCGGCGCAAGGGCAACATGCGCAGCCGCAGTACCAACAGCAATACCAGCAATATCCTCCGCGTCAGATCAGCTTTGATAAGAAGGCAACTTCAACTGGTCAATGGATGCTCACGCTGTTCCTCGTGTGCATTCCCGTCGTCAACATCATCCTTTTGCTCGTATGGGCGTTTTCTTCGAGCACCGAGCGCTCGAAGAAAAACTGGGCCCGTGCAAATATCATCTGGGCGATTATCGGGATTATCGTCACGGTCGCCCTCATAGCGATCGGCACGGCTATGGGCGTTGACTGGAATCAGGTTGTCCAACAATACTCGCAACGGTATTAGGCTTGTAAGCAAGCTTACTTGTAAAGCTTGACAGGCTCCCATCCGTAATCTTGGTATTGGGTGACTGCAAGACCGTTCAAGTTGACATAATCTGACACGGTGATTGTCCTGAGCTCTTTGCGGGCTTCTTCATCGCTGTACGCTTTCATGAACGCTGTAGTGCGCCCCGACTTCTTCCACCATGTACTTGTAAACTGCCGCTTCGATGGGATCGGTCCCGGCGTAACCGTATGCCGATCCATCAACTTCAGCTTCAGGCTGCGTAGCATTGTCGGCTGATGGTGAAGGGGAAGACGACTTTTCTGCAGATGCCCCACCACTTGTGCTGCAGGCGCTAAGGCCAAGTGCCATTGAAAGAGCCACAATCAGGAATACCGCGAGAAAACTCTTCTTCATAGTTCGTTCTCCTTCGCGTCGAGAGGCTATGTGTCTCCGTTGCCGTTTATTCTACACTTGAGGATGGCGCGCCGTTTGTTGGTTAAACTGATAAGGCGCGTTATTCACGAATAATAGGTTTATCCTGTTAGTGCGATACGACGTGAAACGACGCGATCAATCGCAGAGAGGCATGTGTGGAACGGTTTTTTCGCATAACATTGGCGCATTCGCGAACCGTCGTCGCCTTGTTCCTCATCGTCATGCTCATATGCGCGTGTTTCATTCCCTTCGTGCGCACGAACTACAACATGGTGGATTACCTTCCCGATGATGCGCAATCCACCAAGGCAGTGCAAATCATGTCAGATGAATTCGAATCCGCCATGCCCAATGCGAACGTCATGGTGAAGGATATTTCCATACCCCAGGCGTTGGAGATCAAGCAGGCATTGCTCGATATGGATGGCGTCGAGGATGTCATCTGGCTCGACATTGCAGTGGACCTCACCATGCCGCTTGAGACGCTGGATCGCAATACGGTTGAGACCTACTACCATGTGAATCTAGACGACCCCACAATCGGGACGGCGTTGTATCAAATAACCGTGAAGGCGGGGAACGAAAGCGCCACAATAGCGGGCATACGCGCCCTCATTGATTCGTACGGCGAGGGCAATGCGGTCACCGGCGAAGCTGCAGATACGGCTTCAAGTCAAGATGCGGTCGTTGACCAAGTGCTTGGTGCCGTGGCCATCCTTGGGCCTATCATCATCCTGCTACTGGTGCTATCGACTCTCTCGTGGATCGAACCGGTGCTGTTCCTCGCCGCCATCGGCGTTTCGATCGTCATGAACATGGGGACGAACATCGTGTTGGGCGAGGTCTCGTTCATGACTTTCTCCATCAGCCCCATCTTGCAGCTTGCGGTGTCACTCGACTACGCCATATTCCTGCTGCACGCCTTCGCTGCCGAGCGTCTCTTAACAGCAGATGTGCAGGAGGCAATGGTGAAGGCGGCCATGAAGTCGGTTCCCACTATCGCGTCGAGCGCCATCACGACGCTTTTCGGCTTCGCGGCGCTCGCGGTCATGCAGTTCCAAATCGGCGCGGACCTCGGTCTCAACCTCGTGAAAGGCATCATCTTCAGCCTCGTGACCGTTTCGGTGTTCTTGCCTTCCCTCACGCTTTTGCTGTACCGCTTGATCGACAAGACGGCTCACAGGCATTTCATGCCAAGTTTCCGAAACATCGACAATGTGCTCTCCAAGATTCGCATTCCTGCAATGATTTTGGTGTTCATCTTGATCGTGCCTGCGTATCTTGGCCAGTCGCATGTGGTGTTCACGTATTTGAACACGTCTCCTGACCCTGAGCTTCGAACGGGTGCCGATATGGTTGCCATGCGCGAGGAATTCGGAGAGCAAAACGCCATGGTGGTTCTCGTTCCTCGCGGCGACATAGCATCGGAAGCCGCCCTTTCAGCCGATTTGGCAGACCTCGATTGCGTGAAGAGCGTGCTTTCGTATGCAACTGCTGTTGGAGCCGTGATTCCCCAGGATGTTGCGGGCGATGAAGCGCTCAAGCAATTCTATTCGCCGAACTATGCCCGCATCGTGGCGTATCTGAACACGGACATCGAAAGCGATGAGGCGTTTGCAGCCGTGCAAACGGTGCAAGATGTGGCAGCTGAATACTACGATACGTATTACACCGCAGGACAAAGCGCGAATTTGTACGACATGAAGAACATCGTGGCCGTCGACAATGTCCGTGTCACGGTGGTTGCCATCATTGCAATCGCCTTGGTCCTTGTGGTAACGTTCCGATCTCTGGCATTGCCCGTTGCGCTCATGCTCGCCATCGAGTCGGGCATTTGGATCAACTTGGGCATTCCGTATTACACAGGTGTATCGATGAATTTCATCGGCTACTTGGTCATCAATACCGTCCAGCTGGGTGCCACCATCGACTACGGCATCCTCCTGACATCTCATTACCTTGATCATCGGCGAACCGAGCTTCCACGTGAAGCGGTGCGCCATGCGCTGGGGGAGACGTTCCTCTCGTTGCTCGTATCAGCTGGCATTCTTTCTTCGGCGGGTTTTGCGCTCTCGGTCACCACGTCGATGTCTGCCGTGAGCAGTTTGGGATTCCTGCTGGGTCGAGGTGCGTTGATATCCCTGGTTATGGTTACGTGTTTCCTGCCAGCACTGTTAGTATATGGTGATGGAATAATCCATAGGACTACGCTCAAGGCGAAGTTCTACACGGAATCAGGTGGTTCAGGTGCGGCATGACAAGACATCCGACTTGTTCGGGTTTAAGGTGCGCAATGCGATTGCAATAGCGGCTCTTGCGCTGTTGTTCGCGTTGTTCTTTAGCGCAATTGCTTATGCTGCTCCGGAAAGCCAGACATCCACCGGCAGTCAAGGTGCGCAGGGGAGTCCCAGCGTCACGAAATCCGAAGCGGTTTACGGCATGCTTAACTCCGATGGTTCCGTTCGAAACACCTATGTGGTGAATCGGTTCGTGTCCAATGAGCCTTGCCGCTGGAACGATTACGGCGCTTATACGCTCGTGTCCAACCTGAGCACTGCGCAACCGCTGATTTGCGAAAACGGGAAGGTCGCCTTCGACATGGGAGAAGACCCCTTCTTCTACCAGGGCACGTTGAAGGATGCTCAGCTTCCATGGATTGTGAACCTTGCGTACACCTTGGATGGGAAGGCGGTTTCGCCAAAAGATTTGGCGGGCGCTTCGGGAAAGCTGAACATTGCGCTGAAAACGAATGCGAACCCAAAGGTTAATCGCGCATTTTACGAATCGTTCGTCTTGCAAGTCACCTTCACGTTGGATGGCGGGAATTGCACCGACATTCAAGCTGAAGGCGCAACGATAGCCGCTTCGGGCGAAGACCATACGATTGCATTCACTGTCCTGCCCGGTCATGATGGCTCCTTCAACCTGTCTGCTCAGGTGAAGGATTTCGAGATGCCATCGGTTCAGATCGCGGCCTTACCCTATTCGAGCGTGATCGAGATGCCTGACACCAGCGAGATGGAAGGCGGGCTCGAAAGCCTTTCAAGCGCGATATCTCAGCTCAACCAAGGCACGGCTGAGTTGGCTAACGGTGCTGCGCAGCTATCCTCGGGTGCTGACAGCCTTGCTGGCGGAGCGGAGGAATTCGGCAACGGATTGTCGAAGCTGTCATCGTCCTCGACGCAGATCGTGAGCGCGTCGTCGCAAATCAAAGACGTCTTGGCGCAGATTGCCAATGCTCTCAAAAACGTGGACGTGTCCAAGATCGACGAAATGAAAGAATATGCGCCTGTCTTGCGCAGTCTTGCCGAAGAGTTGCAGGCACTGAAAATCACGTTACGTGCGGTCGACGAAGACTACATGCGCACAGCCACGATGCTGAACAATCTGGCTATAGTCGTCTACAACAATCCTTTGTCCGATGCGGAAATAGCCTCATTGCGGGCGGAAGTGGCTGACGATCCAGAAGCAGCAGCATCGTTGGAGAAGCTTCTGACAACGTATTTTGCACTTCGATCGGCGCTGGACGAGTACTTCGCAAGCGGCGGGGACCCAGCGACTATCGCGGCTCAGCTGGAAGTGTTCCTTGCTGATGGCGGTGAGTTCGACCAAGCCGTCAACGCCATGCTCACTGCGGCGGATTTCCTTGAAAGTGGAGGAATCGATCAGATCGAGCAACTTGTAACAGGCTTGTCGGATCTGTCCAACGGCTACAGCCAGTTCCATGACGGGCTTGTCGCATACACGCAGGGAGTGAAGGCGCTCAACGACAATTACAGCGCCCTTTCTTCTGGCATGTCACAGTTTGCCGATGGCACGACAGAGTTTGCAAGTGGGGCGAACCAGCTGTCCAGCGGTGTTTCGCAATTGAATGCATCGACCAGCAATCTGCCTGCTCAAATGCGCGAGCGAATGGGCGAGATGATGGCTGATTACGATTTCCCCGAGTTTGATCCCGTGTCCTTCGTCGATGAGCGCAACAAGAACGTGACCGCTGTGCAATTCGTATTGCTGACCGACGCCATCGAGAAACCTGCCGATGAGGTAGCCGAAGCAGAGCCGGAGCCTGAACCCACCATGTGGGACCGGTTCTTAGCCTTGTTCGGTCTATAGTTGCTTCAGTTGTTAGCGCCAATCGATGATGCCGAACTTCTCCTCGAGTAGCTGATCGAGCTCGTCGCTGTTGATATCGCGTGAGGTTTTCTCGGTACCGTCAATCACGGAATAGGTGTCATTGCGCAAATTGAGGGCACCGTTATCGGTGTTGAGGTACACCATTCGGTTCAACTTGAACACCGATTCGGGGAAGTTTGCCTGATAGAACGAAAGCGGAATGAAATCCTCTTCGCCGACGTTCAACATGCAGATGCGCAATGCCGGTTTGTCTTCCCCAGATGGGTTGCGGTAATACATTTCCCACCAGCTATGGGCAACACGGCGCATCGTGAACGTTTGCCCTTGCTCGGTGCGGCTTGAGCCATCCTCGAAGAGCGGAGCAAATCTGGGCTGCGGACCGCCGAATCCAACATCAGCAAGGTATTGCTTGCCATCGATTGTGACGATGTTAGCGCGGTGGCTGATAAGGGGGTGGGAAATTGGCCGAAGCAGAACACGCGCCATGCAAGGACGAGCGTCAAATCCCAGCGCTTTCAGCAATGCTCCGAACAGCGCATTCAATTCGAAGCAGTAGCCGCCGCGTTTGCGCACGACGATTTTGTCGTACAGATCAGCGATGGCAAGCGACGGTGTGAGGTTCTTCTCGCAAATGTCGAGGTTGTCGAATGGCACGAAACGCTGATGGGCATCGATGACTTCGTCGAGGAATGAAATGGTAGGTTTTTTCGCCTCGGTGATTCCGATACGTGCAAGATAGGCGTTGACATCGGGAATTGGTGCATACAGCTCTTCGCTCATAGGTTCCCTCATTTGGTTTCAATTGGATGATGGTGCGGTTTCGACCGCACGACAATCATGTTCCTAGTCGGCCCAATAGTCAATCGGCTTGTAGTTCTTGACGAGCTCGAGCCGCAACGCCTCGATGGTCGAGCAATTTGCGATGACCGTCACAGGCTCGTCCATTTCGGCAATCTCGTTCACTAGTGCAGCGTAGTTCGTTTGGATGCGCATGTTTTGCTCGTCGACTCCAGCAATCAACAGCCGTGCCGCCATGTCGTCGTAGCAGGGTCCACCGACGATGACCTTGGTTTCGGGTGTGACAAGTTTTTCCCATTGCACGCCGATGATCCAATCGGTGCTCAAACCGTCCATGACTTCTTTGCCAAGCATGCAGACGAGGTTTTGGGGTGGATTCTCCTCGGAGACGAGCATGTTGATGAGCTGGTTGCATCCTGCGGTGTTTTTCATGAGCAGAAGCCGCGTCTCGGTTCCGTTGACATCGAAGATTTCGAAACGATGCGCAGCATGCGTGAAATGGCCGAGCGCCTCGACGACCCGTTCTTCTGGCACACCGAGTGTCACGAGGCCGGCAAAAGCGGCCGCGGCGTTGTAGATGTCATAGCCTGCGCGCACATTCACGGGCACTTCAATTTCGGTGCCATGCACGCGCATCGTAAGCGTGCAGCTCTTTTCCTGTTTGTCTTTCACTCCGGTGACGGCGATGTCGAGCGTGTGGTGCTCATAACCGCATTTCGGGCATGCGAAGTCGCCAAGATGCGCAAACGTGCGGTGTTGGAATTCGAGCGGTTTGCCACACTTGATGCATCCGACGACATCGTCGAGATCTGCTACGCCCTCGTCATAGGGATTGCATTCCATGCCGAACCATATGACCTTGTTGGGAACCGCATCGGCAATTGATGCAGTCACTTGGCAGTCAGCGTCGAGTACGAGTACGGTGTCAGGCGATGATTTGATAGCCTCGATGATGTAGTCGCGTGCGGTCGTCCAAGTGGGGTAGCGGTCGACTTGGTCGCGATAGAGGTTTGTGACGACGAGCACTTGAGGCAGCGTAGCCGGGAGGATGATCTTCGTTGCACCCTCATCGCTTTCGATGACAGCCCAGTCGCTCTTGCGTTTGCCATCGATCGTGCTGTCAAGACAGAGTGTTGTTGCAATACCTTGCTCGAGGTTCGTGCTCGACGGATCGTAAGCGGCGCTTCCGTACGTGTCAATGATCGCCTGCTGGATCATGTGCGTCGTGGTCGTCTTGCCGTTCGTGCCCGTTATGACGATGGTCTTATGCCCTTCGCTGAGCTCGCGGATGATATGGCGGTCGATGGCGAATGCCAGCTTGCCTGGCATGGCGCGCGCCGTGCGTCCCATTGCTCGCATTACTTTGTATGTTGCCTTGCAGATGGCTATTGCAGCGGTTCTTCTAACGGGCATGGCATTCCCCTCTAAAGCGTTTCGTTTGATAGGAGCATTATCCATTATGCGTGTGTCGATAATGTAAACTGGCCGGGCACTATAGCCCGGCCAGCAATGGCATTTAAAAGGGACAGTCCCTTTTACGTATTTCTAGTAGTTGCCCGCGAAACCCGCGAACTCGGCAGGAGGCTCGTAGCCGGGGAAGTACGACGCGAAGTCGAGCTTCAGGTAATCGCACAGGTCGAGGAGCTCGACCATGGTGCCATCATTGACGGGGATGCCGTTCTCGCGGCGGTCTTTCTCGGCAAAGACCTCTTTCTCGCCATGGGTGTAGATGCGATCGGCACCTTCGGCAAGATCGTTCTCTCGAAGAGCAATTAGGTATTCGCTGAAATGTTGCTTGATGGCTTCAGCATCACCGAAGGCTGCTGGGTTGATGGCGGCGAAGCCGTGGCAGATGCCCGTCTTGTCGGGGAATGTGCAGCATTGGTTGCTCGTCACGCCCATAGACAGGATCGAGCTGAACAGCTCAGCGATCATGCCGTAGCCGTAACCCTTGTGGCTACCCGAGGTTTCGCTCGATCCGCCGAGCGGCATGATGCCGCCACCGTTTTTGCCGACGATGTTTGCCAGCACGCGTGGGGCTTCATTGCATGGCGTGCCGTTCTCATCGAGCGCCCAACCGTCCGGAAGGGGTTTGCCCATCTTGTTGTACATCTCGAGTTTGCCGCGCGTGACGACGGTGGTCGACGCGTCGAACAGGAAGGGGTAGGGGTCTGCCGGCACTGAAACGGCAATAGGGTTCGAGCCGATCATGGCTTTGCGACTGAACGTCGGAACCATGATCGCTTCGGAGTTCGTGCACGAGAAGCCGATGAGCCCTCGCTTCGACGCCATCTCGGAATAGTATCCCGCAATGCCGTAGTGGTTCGACTCGCGAACGCTCACGATGCCAATGCCAGTCGTCTCGGCCTTTTCGATTGCCTTCTCCATGGCGTAGATGCCGATGAGTTGCCCCATGCCCGAATGTCCATCGATTACGGCGCTGACGGGCGTTTCGAAAACGACTTCGGGTTTGGCATCGAGGTGGATCTGACCCTTCTCGATTCCCTTGTGGTAGCGAACCATGCGCTGCATGCCGTGGCTCTCGATTCCGAACAGGTCGGCGGTGAGCAGGACGTCGCTGATCTTATCGCTTTCCTCCTTCGAGAAACCGAATGTCTCGAACACGTCGGCGCAGAATTTCTCGAGCGTTTCCAAGCTCCATGTTACGTATGCCATCTCATGCCTCCATGATGATTGGGACTTGCAATTGGAAACAGTGTACCTCATTTGGCCAAACAGGTACCACGCACCCGTTTCCCATTAGACAATCGCTGTGTCTCCGTGTACCATTTCACTAGTAGTTCCCAGTACGTGACCCGCGGTAGGTTCGCGGTGTCGGAAACGAGGTTTTTCATGGCAAGGTATCACAGGATTTTCGCAGCCCTCGACGGTAGTGAAGCACAGGTGGCAGTTGCACGCCGTACGCTCTCGATTGCTCACGACAACAATGCGGAGGTGCTGTTCGGGCACGTTATCGACACCTCCAAGATCGAGTTGGGTGCCATCGGCTACGAGGAAATCTCGGCAAATAGGAGACTGGCGATCATGGAATCCATTAAGCGCCAGCTCGACCGAGCGAATCAAGACGAGTGCGTGCCGTCTGTCGATGTGAAGGTCGCCATGGGCCCCATCACCGAGACCATGATGAACGAGCTCGTCGAGCCGTTCGATCCCGATCTGATTATTTGCGGCGTCCGCGGTCTTTCCAACATCAAATATGCGTTCGTGGGTAGCGTTTCGACCCACCTTGTTCGCCACGCGAAATGTGACGTCCTCGTCATGCGCCCCGAAGCCATCGATGAGCTTCCCGAGCACGAGTACGTACCTTACGAGACGAGCGACGACGCCAAGATCTAAGAGACCGCATCAACAAAATGGTACGAGAAAGCCGGGACATATGCCCGGCTTTCTTTTTCCTGGAGAGATGGCACACGCTTCCCAGGGAGCCCTGTGCCATTTTGTGGCACAGG
>JAZLCO010000029.1:0-27154 GCA_045614225.1 Eggerthellaceae bacterium
GCCCGCCGTCGCCGATAGTACTGCAGCGCCAGGCTGCGGGAGGGTAGGTTGTCGCACTCGCGCAGGGCACAAGTGCATATAGGCCCCTTTTGGGGCTTTTCTTATAACGGATGAACTACTTGATGAAAACGAATGCAGCGATCTTGAGCGCAATGGTGTTTGAGATCAAACGGTGGGGTACATGCGCGGGTTTATCGAGTGCCAAGGCATGGCGACGATAAGCGTGCTGATGAACGAGGTGCACAATGGCTGAACGCAGCGAAGAAGTCAAAGAGATAACAGAGGAAGTGCTTGCCGGAAAGACCGACGTGGCTGAAGTTGTCACGCGGCTTGCCGAGGGTGCTCGTCGTGAGCGTCAGGTTGCTGCTGCGGCTTTGTATCAAGTTGCGAAGGAGAAGCCGGAAATGCTCGTCGACCATATCGACGAGATTGTCGACGCTCTCAACCGACCCGAAGCTCAGACGCGTTGGGAATGCCTTGAGACGCTGACGATTCTGGTGGATTACGACGCACGCACCTGTGGCAAGGCGGTTCCGGAAGCTGAAGCGGCGCTGTTCGACGAAGAGAGCGGGCCGGTCAGGCTTGCTGCTATGCGGTTCCTTTGCAAATTTGGTGCAACGACGGCGAATCGCTCTGAGAAGGTTTGGCCGCTCATTGACGAGGGAATTCAGTGCTACCACGGAGACCTCGAGTTCAACGACATGATGACGGCTGTAATCGATTTCTCCAAGGGAAAGCTGGCGGACGAGGTCAAAACGTCGTTGGCCGATCGTATGTCGTTTGATGCGGAAAATGCCAAAGGCGCGCTTCAGCGCAGGGCGCAGCAGGTTATCGACAATCTTGCTTAGCATGCCAATGTGAACGTTGATTCATATTTGGGATATGCATTGAATTCGAAGGGCGCGTTTAAGAGCGCCCTTTCTTTATAATGATTGCCATGTGTTACTGAGTGTTTGCGCAGCTCGCGCTGAAAGGGGCAATGATGGGTGAAAGCTCTATTCGGGAGACGGCTTTTCTTGAGGTCGAAGGCGAGCGTTATCGGTATCATCCCGTCAATAAATGCGGAAACGTGGAGAAGCTTCCGTATTCATTGACGGTATTGCTCGAAAACGTCTTGCGCTGCGCACGAACCGATGAGGAAGCGCAGGCATATGCCAATCGCATCATCGATGCAGGACTTGCAGGCCAAGCTGGCGAGGAGGTCGAATTTGCTCCTGCCCGCGTATTGTTCCAGGATTTCACGGGCGTGCCTGTGTTCGTCGACTTTGCGGTCATGCGCGATGCATGCGTTGCGCTGGGGGGCGATCCGTCGAAAATCAATCCACAAGTGCCATGCGATCTGGTCATCGACCATTCCGTCATAGCTGACGAGTTCGGATGCGCAGGTGCATGCGATGCGAACATGAAGCTCGAATTTACGCGCAACCGCGAGCGGTATAGCTTCTTGAAGTGGGCGCAAGACTCATTTGAGAACGTACGCATCGTTCCGCCTGGACAAGGCATCTGCCATCAATTGAACATCGAGAACTTCGCAAGCGTCGTGATGCATCGTGAAGGCGAAGATGGTTCGCTTGTATACTTTGACACGCTTGTCGGTACCGATTCACATACGCCGACCGCCAACGGCATCGGCGTCTTGGGCTGGGGCGTTGGCGGCATTGAGGCTGAAGCTGCGGCTCTCGGGCAGCCCATCACGACGCTTGTACCACGCGTGGTCGGTGTGAAACTGACTGGAGAGCTGCAAAGCGGCGTAGCTGCCATGGACGTCGCGCTCACGTTTGCGCAAACGTTGCGTGCGAAAGGCGTCGTCGGTTGCTTCGTTGAGTGCTTCGGTCCCGGAGTATCAGCACTTTCGGCAACACAGCGCGCATGCATATCGAACATGACGCCCGAATACGGCAGCACCTGCACGCTTTTTCCCGTTGACGGCCAAACGCTCGATTTCCTGCGCATGACGGGAAGGTCTGCCAAGCAAGTTTCGCTTGTGGAGGCGTATGCGAAAGCGCAGGGTCTCTGGCTTGATCCTGATGAGGGGCAACGTGTCTATTCCGAGGTTGTCGAGCTCGATCTCAGTGCGGTCAAACCGTCCATGTCTGGCCCGTCGCGCCCACACGACCGGTTCGATATCGAGCAGGGTGGAATACGCTTCAACGAGATCTGCTCGCAGCGCGGCCTCAACATGGACGCATCAGCCCAGGTGACCCTGGCCGATGAGGCTTTCGAGCTTTCCCATGGCGCCATAGCCATTGCCGCGGTCACGAGTTGCACGACGGCAACCGATCCGCGCATGATGCTTGCATGTGGTCTGGTGGCGAAGAAAGCGGCGCAAGCCGGGCTCAAACCCAAACCATGGGTGAAGACCGTGTTCGCCCCGGGCAGCCATGCGACCGAGCTGTTGCTGAAACGCGCCGGGTTGTTGGAGGGCCTGCAGGAGCTCAACTTTGCAACATGCGGGTTCGGCTGCATGAGTTGCATTGGCAACTCGGGGCCGGTTTTGCCCGAAATGCACAATGTATGCAACGACATCGAGCTTGCCAGCGTCCTTTCGGGAAATCGCAACTTCGAAGGGCGCATTTCTCCTGATGTGGCGCAAAACTACCTCATGTCACCCGCTGCGGTCATCGTCTACGCTTTGGCTGGAACCGTTGATTTCGACATCGAGAAAAATCCGCTCGGCCAAGACGCAGAAGGCTGCGATGTTTACGTTCGCGATCTTTGGCCTTCGAAAGACGAGGTCGAAGAGCTCATGGTCCACGTTGATGCCGATTTGTACATCCAGGGCTCGTCGGGTTTGTTCGAGGGCGACGAAGCTTGGCGTTCGCTTTCAGCGGAAAAGAGCGATTTGTTCACTTGGGACGATAGCTCGACGTACGTTCGCCGTGCGCCATACTTCGATGGCATGGAACGTGAGCCTGTACCGCCAGCGCCCATTGCGAACGCCCGCGTGCTGGCGATGCTCGGCGACTTCATCACGACCGACCACATCTCGCCTGCCGGCGCTTTTGCGAAAGAGACGCCTGCTGGTCGTTATCTTGTCGAACGCGGGGTACAGCCCGCCGATTTCAACACGTATGGTTCGCGTCGCGGCAATCACGAAGTCATGATGCGCGGCACGTTCGCAAATGTGAAGTTGGCCAACATCTTGGCGGAAGGCCGAAAGGGTGGCTGGACGCGTGATTTTACGACTGAAAGCATCGCATGGCTATTCGATGCCGCGATGCACTACGAAATGGCCGATGTGCCTGCAATCGTGATAGCAGGCAAAATGTACGGGTCCGGATCATCGCGAGATTGGGCGGCGAAAGGCCCGATGCTGCTCGGCGTGCGTGCAGCCATCGCAGAGAGCTTTGAGCGCATTCACCGTTCGAACCTCATTGGCATGGGCTTGCTGCCCTTGCAGTTCAAGGATGGCGAGAACGCCGAAACCCTTGGGCTGGATGGCACAGAGGAATACACAATCGACGCTATCGATGTGAGCAATGGCCTGCCCCAGCCGTCCGTTGTTGGTGTCCATGCAAAGCGCGCTGATGGTACAGTGTGCGATTTCGAAGCGGTCGTTCGTATCGATACGCCAACAGAAGGCGCGTATTACGCACATGGCGGTATACTTCAATACGTTCTGCGAAGCTTGATTTAATGAGCAGCGATGCGGTGGGCAAGCGATTTTTCATCGCATCCAAGGAGCTATATGGCAAAGATTGAAATGAAAACGCCGCTCGTCGAAATGGACGGCGACGAAATGACGCGTATAATCTGGCGGCTCATCAAAGAGCGCCTGATTTGCCCGCATGTTGATTTGAAGACCGAATACTTCGACCTTGGCCTCGCGAACCGCGATGCAACCGATGATGCCATCACCATCGAATCTGCTGAAGCGACGAAAAGGCTGGGCGTTGCCGTCAAGTGCGCGACGATTACGCCGAACGCTGCGCGCGTCGAGGAATACGGCTTGAAGCAGATGTGGAAGAGCCCGAACGGGACCATTCGCGCGATGCTGGATGGCACAGTGTTTCGCGCGCCGATTCTCGTGAAGGGCATCGAGCCGGTTGTGAGCTGCTGGAAAGAGCCCATCACCATAGCGCGTCATGCTTACGGCGATGTTTACAAGAATGCCGAGATGATTGTGCCCGGAGCGGGGAAGGTCGAGCTTGTCTACACGGCCGCCGACGGCACTGAGACGCGAGAGCTCGTTCATGAATTCGCGAATGCGGGAGTGGTGCAAGGCATGCACAACCTCGATGCAAGCATCGAGAGCTTTGCGCGGAGCTGCTTCAATTACGCGCTCGACACCAAACAGGACGTCTGGTTCTCGACCAAGGACACCATCTCGAAGAAATATGACCACCGCTTCAAGGACATCTTCGCGGAAGTGTTTGAAGCTGATTACGCGAAAGCATTCGAAGAGGCGGGAATTGAGTACTTCTACACGCTCATTGACGATGCGGTCGCCCGTGTCGTGAAGGCGCGCGGCGGGTTCATCTGGGCGTGCAAGAACTACGACGGCGATGTTATGAGCGACATGGTCAGCAGCGCATTCGGCAGCTTGGCCATGATGACGAGCGTGCTCGTGTCGCCGACAGGCGTATACGAGTACGAAGCAGCCCACGGCACGGTGCAGCGTCACTACTACAAGCATCTTGCAGGCGAGCCCACGTCCACCAATTCGGTGGCAACCATCTTTGCGTGGACGGGCGCATTGCGCAAGCGCGGTGAGCTTGATGAACTGCCCGACCTCGTAAGCTTCGCCGACAGACTTGAGAAGGCGACACTTTCGACCATCGAGGCTGGCGAGATGACAGGCGATTTGGCACGTATCACCACGCTCGAGAATCCTCGCACGCTTTCAACTGAGGAATTCATCGACGCTGTTGCAAGCAGGCTCTAGCGGGAAACTGATCCGGAGCGGATTTCCTCTCCGGGACGGTTCGATGGGGAAGGGAACAACATGGCAAGTGGATTCGAATCTTTGCTCGAAGCGTTGAGGCAATCGGGCGTCGATGTCGATGAGATTGGCGGAGGGCGTGGCAACGGCCCGAAGAGTGACGATCCCGTCGATGTTTCAGGTGATGACAGCTCTGACGCTTCGAGTGGATCTGGCGGCGGTGGCGGCTTCCGCGGTGGCGGACGCATCCCCCATGTCGAGTTTTCGGGGTCGTTGAGCGATCGCATGGCCTCGTGGTCAAAGCGCACGCTGACGTTGGCCATTGTGTTGGCTGTAATCATCTTGCTTGCGGCTTACTGGTGGTTCCATCCACCCATCAGCGTGAACAGCGTCGATACGTGGATGTTCTTCACCATCTTCATCCTGTTGCCGTTCTTCCTGTTCTTCCGTACGCGCTCCCGCCGTTACGAGACGGGTGACAGCAAGCTCGACCCGAATCCTACGAAATCGAAGAGCTTCAAAGTGCTCTCGTTTATTCCCATCGTTATCTTGGCGTTGGGTCTCATCGGCTGGGTTTTGTCGCTGTCGCTGTTCCCGGGCAACGCGAAGAAGTACGCTGATGTGCTGCAGACCGACACCATGACATTTGCCGAGGACATCCAAGAGGTCAACTATTCGCAGATTCCCGTTATCGATCGCGATTCGGCAATCCTGCTGGGCAATCGCGAAATGGGCTCGATTCCCGATTACGTCAGCCAGTTCGAGATCGACAACCTTTACAGCCAGATCAACTACAAGGGCGCGCCGGTTCGCGTGAGCCCGCTCGGTTACGCCGACTTGTTCAAGTGGCTGACCAACCGCGAAGAAGGCATACCGGCTTACTCGCTCGTCAACATGACGACGCAGGATGCCGAGATCGTGCGCCTGGGCGAGGGCAACGGCATGAAGTACACGGCATCCGAGCCACTTGCGCGCAACATCGACCGTTACATCCAGCTGAAGTACGCGTTCTACATCTTCGATGAGAAATCGTTCGAGATCGATGAAGATGGACAGCCGTGGTGGATTTGCCCGATCCGCAAATACACGATCGGCTTGTTCGGCGGCGAGACTGTAGATCATGTGGTGCTGTGCAACGCATCGACAGGTGAGTGCCAGGAGCTTTCGCTTGAAGAGGTTCCGCAGTGGGTTGACCGCGTCTATCCGGCCGAATTGCTTCTCCGTCAGTACAACTGGTCTGGTGCGTACAAGAACGGCTGGTTCAATTCGTGGCTCGGCCAGTCGGGCGTCGTTCAGACAACACCTGGCAGCAATGGCCAGCTCGGTTACAACTACATTGCCAAAGACGACGACGTGTGGGTTTACACGGGCGTCACGTCTGCAACGGCCGACAACTCGATCGTCGGGTTCGTGCTGGTCAACCAGCGCACCGCCGAATCGCACTACTACTCGGTTTCTGGTGCCACCGAGGTTTCAGCGATGGAGTCCGCAGAGGGCCAAGTTCAGCACCTCCGCTACACCTCCACGTTCCCGCTGCTCATCAACGTGTCGAATCAGCCGACGTACTTCATGGCTCTCAAAGACGGCGCTGGTCTGGTCAAGAAGTTCGCGATGATTGACATCCAGCGCTATCAGAACGTTGCGGTGGGCGATACCGTTGCCGAATGCCAGAAGTCGTACGAAACGCTGCTTGCCACCAACGGTGCGATATCAGCTGATGAATTGTCAGACACCGGTACGTATGGAGAAAAGGAAGGCACCATTCGCACGATGGCCCAGGCTGTCATTGAGGGCAACTCGCACTTCTACGTGACGCTCGAAGGCGACGATGCGATTTACGATTTCGTGCTGCCGGGCGCCATCCAGATCGTCAGCTACAAGGTCGGCGATGACATTTCGTTCACGTTTGTCGAGAACACGCCGACGTGCACGGTGAGCGAGATCACATCGGGCTTGAGAGATGATGCTCCAGAGCAAGCAAAGCCATCTGATGCATCGGCCGCCGCTTCGTCAGCTTCTTCTGCATCGGCCGCCTCTGCTTCAGCAGCTTCGACTGAGGTGACTTCCGAAAGTTCGGCATCAGCGAAACCTGAAAGTGGGGCGTGATTGGGGGAAATGGCAATTTTCTCGCCACTGCGGCTGATAGTGGAGAAACCGTTAAGTTCTTTGCAAGGCGACGTGTAACAGGTATTATATTCAGGCTGCTTAATCGCAGCAGAACTGTTAGCAGTTCCGCTACCGAAGACAGCTGGTACCGCAAGGTTTAATCGCGAAAGCGGCCCGCCGAGGTGGTTGTACCGATCGATTGCGTGCGACCCCTGCTGTCTTTGGACGCAGGGGTCGTTTCTTTTTCGGACTCGATCCCGCCTGAGGTGCGGAACATGAGTTTGAAAAAGAAAGGGGGTGCACTCAATGCCCAATGCTCGTAATCAAGAGATGATGGAGAACATCAAGGCTGACCTTGAAGGCGTTAATGCCGTGTGGGTCGTCGATGCGTGTGGTTTGACCGTCAAAGAGACCGAGGCTCTCCGTCGCGCAATCCGCGAATCCGGAGCCATCATGAAGGTGTACAAGAACACCATCATGAAGAAGGCCCTCGCCGAACTCGACCTCGTCAACATGGACGCTATCCTCGAAGGCCCGTCTGCTTTCGTGTTCTGTGACGGCGACGTAGCCGCCGCCGCCAAGGCCATCACCGAGTTCGCGAAGGAGAACAAGAAGCTGGAAGTCAAGGGCGGCATGATGGACAACACGTTCATCGCAGCCGACGAGGTGCAGGCTATCGCCTCGCTGCCTTCCAAGGAGGTTCTCATCGCCCAGATCGCTGGCGCCATTTCCGGCGTTGCACGCGGCCTTGCCGTTTCCATCAACGGCGTGCCGAGCGGTCTTGCCCGCGCAATCCAACAGGTTGCCGATCAAAAGGCTGCGTAATCGCAGCAACCGCGGCTTGATTGCCGCATGACATGACAAGTAAAGACCGCAAGGTCGCAGGCGGGCACGGTGCCCGCTCCGAAACGAAAGGAATGCAGAAATGGCTGCTACCAAAGAAGAGATTATTGAGGCTTTGAAGGAAATGACCCTGCTCGAGGCTTCCGAGCTCGTCAAGATGATCGAGGAAGAGTTTGGCGTTTCCGCCGCTGCTCCTGCTGCTGTCGTCGCCGCTGGTCCGGCTGCTGGCGCTGCTGCTGAGGCTGAGGAGAAGACCGAGTTTGACGTCGTGCTCGAGGGCTTCGGCGACAACAAGATCGCTGTCATCAAGGCTGTCCGCGAGATCACCGGTCTCGGCCTGAAGGAAGCCAAGGAAGCTGTCGAGAGCGCTCCGAAGGCCATCCAGGAAGGCGTTGCCAAGGACAAGGCCGAGGAAATCAAGGCCAAGCTCGAGGAAGCTGGTGCTGCTGTTACCCTGAAGTAACAGACGAGTCACAGACTCAATCGAAAGGGGCGCTTCGGCGCCCCTTTTCGTTATCATGGGCGTTGTACATCAAGAAGTAGGTGAGGAGCACTCGCATGCAGATCAAATACTTCCAAACAGCGTGGAACGACGTCAAGAACTCCCCGGGATGGTTCGGAAAGATGTGCCTGCTGGCGCTGGTCAACTTTATCCCGATTTTCGGATCGATTGTGTCGTACGGCTACCTGTATGGATGGGCTCGCGAAATCGCCTGGGGTGTCCATCAGCCCATGCCGGCCAGCATCTTCTCGAACGATGATGGCAAGTTCTGGCGACGCGGATGGTTCCTGTTCGTGGTTGCGTTCGTGTTCTCCCTCATCCCAACCGTCATCGCGTACATAGGAACCAGCATGCAGGGCTCCATGTTCTATGCAAGCCTTTACGGTTTCAGCGAGAACTCCTCGTTGGCGAGTGCGGGTAGTGCTGCGTCCGCAGGCATTGGAGCGTTGCTTTACCTCGTTGGTATGCTGCTGGCCCTGGTCGTCACCATCCCCATGTGGGTCGCGTTTATGCGCTCGGCTATCTACGATCGCCTCTCACCGGGCTTCCAGCTCGGCAAGATTTGGAGCATGATGCGCAAAGATACAGGCGGCATCATGCGCATCTTCGGCATGAATTTGCTGCTTGGACTCATCCTGTCAGTTGTCATCACCATAGTGGTTACTATTGGCGTGCTCGTCATCATCGCCGTCGGTTACGGCGCTTCCGGAGGCGGCGATCCTAGCACCGCAGCCATTGCCGGCATCGGCGGCATTGCGGCACTCTTGCTCATCGCATTTATCTTCTTTGCAGTGGTGGCCGGTATGGCTATCGAGGCAATTGTGGCTCGTGCAGTCGGCTATTGGACCATGCAGTTTGACGTGCCGCACTGGCGCGGGCAGGACGACCCCATGCCGTTCGAGCAGATGCCTCCTGCATCAGGATCGCAATATCCGATGAATTAAGCTTTAGGTAAAACGAAGCAAACGAATACTACTCGCAGATATGGCTCAGGCCTTGCGCGAGCATCGTGTAGACATGGTCGTCCGCAAGTGAGTAGATGATGCTCTTGCCGTCACGCTGGAATTTCACAAGACGCGCGGTTTTCAAGATGCGCAGCTGGTGGGATACGGCGCTCTGGGTTGCGCCGATGGTTTCAGCGATGTCTGCGACGCGACGCTCGGTGGTCATCAGCGAATACAGTATCTTGATGCGTGTCGTGTCGGAGAACACCTTGAACAGATCGGCCAAGTCGTAGAGAAGCTCTTCGTCGGGCATGGCTTCGTCGAGGGTGATTTGAGCTTCGTGAGTCGATTCGTCGTGCATCATCGTGTCCTTTCGTTGTCTCTAATCAGTTTAGCATCATCGTTTTTCTCAGGCCGTGTATGCAAGCAAGTTCATGTTTGTGGTATGAGGGGTGTCTTTCTCAGAGCTCGACAATAGAAGCTAATCTCATTGTCGGTTTTGGAAAGAAGGCTGTTGAGTGGGAGAAATCGAAGAACAACCGAAGCTGTGGACGCGCAGCTTCGTCATGGTTACACTTGCCAATTTCTTTCTGTTTTGCGGTTTCGGAATGCTGCCATCACTGCTGCCGCTGCATTTCCGCGATCTTGGTGCACCTGAGGCGGTTATCGGGTTCGTTGCGGGTGTTTACACGTTGGCGACGGTGTTCATGCGTCCGATTGTGGGCGTGGCCATCGACCGATTTGGGCGTAAGGGCGTGTTAGGCCTCGGCTTGCTCATCATGTGCTTCGCCTCGGTGCTGTTCGCTCTGCTGCCGTTTGTGAGCCTCGTTTTGGTTATCCGCTTCATCCAGGGTCTCGGATGGGGCATGGCAAACACCGCGTCACCCACACTTGCATCCGATATCATCCCTCAGAAACGTTTCGGAGAGGGCATGAGCTGGTTCACGCAAGGCAACGCCATCGCATCGGTGCTGGCTCCGGGCGCTTCGCTGGCAATCTACTATACGTTCGGTGCCCAGGTGTCTGTGGTGGTAAGCGCTTGCTTCTTCGCGCTTGCGTTCGTTTGCTCACGTTTCGTAAAGACCCCCGATGAGCTGGCGGCCGAGAAGGCGCGTGCAGAGGGTGTCGAGATTGTCGAGGAACTCGAGCCTGTTGCGCAAAAGCCGAGGGTCAAATTGAATCTCAAGACGTTCTTCGAACAACGCTCGATTCTGCCTGCGTGCATCATGTTCTTCGTCACAGCATGCTACGGTGCCATGACCTCGTTTGTTCCTGTAATGAGCGAGCTGCGCGGCATCACGGGCGTGCAATGGTTCTTTGTCGTGGAAGCGTTGGCTGTCGTGGCATCGCGGCCGTTTATGGGAAAATTCGTCGATCGACGAGGCTACCGTCCAGCTGCACTAATCGGCATGGTGGGAATGTGCTTGTCGATGCTCACGCTGAGCTTTGCGAGTAGTTTTCCCGTACTTGCTCTCGGCGCTGTGTTCAATGGCGTGGGGTATGCGACATGCTACGCGACGTTTCAAACCATGGCGGTTGCTGGAATCGAGAAAGCACGGCGCGGTTCGGCTACGGCTACGTTCTACGTTGGCTACGATGGCGGCATGGGGCTAGGAGCCATTATCGCAGGTCTTCTTGCGGGCGCAGCGGGCTATACAATCATGTATCGCGCGTTTGCGTGCTTGCCACTGCTGGCGTTGGCCATCCTGTTTGTGAACGCCGACAAGGTGAAAGCCCGCGAGGACGCGCGCAAGTAAGCTGCAGCTCTAGGATTGTGCCTGTTGTCGTAAAATCAAACAATTATGGTTAGATTTGAGACGCCCTACAACAGACACGCCGTCCCGCCGCATCATGGGTGGGTGGATACCAGGCCAGATTCCTCGGAGAAGGTCTCGACAGGTGCACGCAAATGGAATTCATGGTGGTCACGGCGCTCCTCAAACATCATCACTAACGACAACGAGCCTGTTGCACTTGGCGTTGACGCAGGTTCGAAGACGATCAAGCTCGTAGCGCTCGACGAGCGCGGACAGATTGTGTTCGGAATGTACCACCGGCATCGAAGCGATGTGCTGACCACGCTTGCAGAGCTGCTACACGATGCCGTTTGGCGCTATGGCGATATGAACTTGCCTGTGGCTATAACGGGTTCGGCGGGCATTGCATTGGCCAAGGCGCTGGACGTGCCATTCGTGCAAGAGGTGGTGGCGACGACGGGCGCCGTGAAGGAGCGCTATCCAGATGCCGATTGCATAATAGAACTGGGCGGCGAAGATGCGAAAATCACGTATCTGACTGGCAATGTCGAGCAGCGCATGAACGCGACTTGCGCTGGTGGAACGGGTGATTTCATTGACGGAATTGCCGGCATGCTCGGCGAGCGTACGCGCAATATCAGCAAGCTTGCATTCGGATCGCAGCGAACCTATCCGATAGCGAGCCGATGTGCTGTGTTTGCCCAAACGGACGTGCGGCCGCTTATAAATGCCGGAGCTCGCAAGGCCGATATCGCACAGAGCGCCCTTGATGCAGTTGCACGCCAGACGCTCGGTGGTTTGGCGTGTGGGAGGCCAATCACAGGGAAAGTCGTGTTTCTCGGAGGCCCGTTCGAGCACATACCTGCGTTGGTCATGACGTTTCGCAAGAAGCTGGGGCTTGGCAGGGAAGACGGCATCAAGCCTCCCGATGCCCATTTGTTCGCGGCCATGGGGGCTGCGCTATCGCTTGAAGATTCACCGGCAATTGTGCTTTCCGAGCTCGAACGCAGGGTGCGTGCGAGTCGTATCGACGATGAAGATGCCCAGCGATTGCCACCGCTCTTCGAAAACGAAGAGGAAGTTTCAGCATTTCAGGCACGTCATTCGCGCGCCCGCTTGAAGCGGAATCGGCTTGACGATGTGGAAGGGCCGCTCTTCCTCGGCTTCGATGCAGGCTCGACCACCATCAAGTACGCTCTCGTAGACGAATCGGGCGCGTTGGTCGCGTCGGATTATCGCGATGTGCAAGGTGATACGGTCAAAGAAGCACGCTTGATGCTCGAAGAGCTGTTGCTGATGCTCGAGGGTGATGCCTATACGCGTGTGCAGCACCGTATTGCGCGCGCAACTGTGACTGGCTATGGCGAGGATTTGCTCAAAGCGGGATTCGGATTCGATTCGGGCGTGGTTGAGACCGTTGCCCACCTACGTGCCGCCCGCCAGTTTCAGCCGGATGTGTCCTTCGTTCTCGATATCGGAGGGCAGGACATGAAAGCGCTCTGGATTCAAGATGGGCAAGTGGTTGATGCCGTCTTGAACGAAGCTTGCTCGAGTGGTTGCGGGGCATTTGTGCAGAGCAGCGCACGATCGCTAGGCATGAAGCCCGCCGAATTCTCACGCTTGGCGCTTGATGCCCGCAAGCCCCTCGACCTGGGTGCAAAATGCACCGTGTTCATGACGTCGCGCGTGCGCCATGCGCAGAAAGCGGGAGCAGACAAAGGCGACATTGCAGCTGGCATTGCCTATTCGGTCGTCAACAACGTCATGACCCGCATCATCGGCAAGAACCATACTGCACCTCTCGGCGATTCGATTGTCGTTCAAGGAGGCGCCTTCAAGTCTGATGCGGTGCTTCGAGCGTTTGAGAAAGCTGTCGGGGCAGATGTAGTCAGACCTGATTGCGCGCATCTCATGGGAGCATACGGTGCAGCACTCGTCGCACTCGATGAAGGGGGTGCGCATTCATCCCTCGTGAGCCTAGAAGAGCTACGCGAGCTCGACCTGAGGAAGACATCTGCGCGGTGCCCGGGATGCGACAACGCCTGCTTGCTCTCGATTGTCGATTTCGGGAATGGAACGCGCTTCGTCAGCGGCAATCGTTGCGAACGAGCTTACGAAGCCCTGTTCGGCGAGCGCGTCGAACATCTTCATAAAGCGCCGAACGTTGTAGCGCTTAGCCAGAAACTCATGGCATCCTATGGCGACTTCGAAACTTCTGGTGGACGGGGTGCCGTTACTGTTGGTCTCATGAACGCACTCAACGCCTATGGAACCATACCGTTTTGGCACACCTTGTTTACCACTTTGGGGTTTTCGGTCATCGTGCCAGATGAAGATGGGACCCTGCGTGTGGCTGACAAGGCGGCCGAGACCATTCCTTCGGAAAGCGTCTGCCATCCTGCGAAAATCGTGCATGCCCGTTATGCCTACCTCGTCGAAGCGGGAGCCGACTTCGTTTTCATGCCCCAATTCGAGCGCGGCACGCGCTGTCCTGTTGCCACAGGCTACGTCAATGCCCTTCGCGACAACGTAGGTGCAGATTGCTTGGTCAGCCCAAAGTTCAAGCCCTTGAAGGCACGCGCCATTGCTCAGCGAGAGGAGGATAGAGCTTCGCTTCTTGAGGCCATCGGCAGCATGATGCCTGAAGGCGACCAGCTGGAAGAAGGCGAGTTCAACCGAGCACTTGAACATGCGGTTGCCGAGCAGGATGGTTTCGAGCAGACTATTGCACGGGCAACGGAAAAGGCTCTTGCTTGGACCAAAACGGACAGCCGTCGGCGTGTCGCGGTGCTTGCTGGCAGGCCTTACCATGCCGATCCGGCGTTGATCCATCGCATTGACGCTTTGCTCGCCCAGCTTGGCTTTGCGGTAGTTCCCATGTCGAGCCTCGATGGGCTGCTCTCCGACAGCTCGGCGCGGAAAGGTTTGTGGAAGCCATCCAAGCATCTGCTCAAGCTTGTTGAGTACGCCTCTTCGAACCCTCAGATGGAAGTTGTCGTTCTCAGGTCGTTTGGATGCGGATACGATGCAGTGTCGATAGACGAGGCGCGTGACTTGGCTACCGCACTTGGGAGACCGTTCACGGAGCTCAAGATAGACGACATAGCGAATACGGCGCATATTCGCATTAGGCTCAGGACGCTTGCGTACACGTGTGGACTAGGCCGTCCTGTGCATGCCGGCGATGTCGATTCAGCCAACGTACGGAATCCCGAAACTGTCACGCCGTCGTTGCATCCCTCAAGCTCTCCGACTCCTGATCTTTGTTCGACCGCGAAAGCACTCGTTGAACGAGCTGTGCTCATGCTCGAGGAGAATCACGACCTCCAGCACCTCGAACTACCTATCACGTGCATTGATTGCTTGACCGACGCATTGCCCTTCGAGCTTGTTCATCTCGGTGCAAAGCGTGTTGATGTGAGCGTTGCTGCAAGCTCTCCGATTCCCGAGAATATCGATGACGGTCGCTCGAAAGTCGGCTTGTTGGGAAACCCTTTGCTCGTGTTCACGCCCGAACTAAATGACAATGTGGCGCAATTGGTGGAGCAGCTGGGATGGCGGCCGGTCTACCCTGAACCTAGTCTGATTGAAGTAGAAGATGTACGTTTCCTTGCGCAGCTCGAGCGTTTTTACGAGCAAGGCGTCGAACGCGTCATCTACTTGCAAAGCTTCGGCTGTTTGAAGGGCCATGTTCAATCGCGCGGCGCGTTGCATGAGCTGTCATTGCGGTTCCCTTCTATGCCCATCACAATAATCGATTACGATTCAGAATCGAGCGCTCTCAACCGAGAAAACCGCATACGTCTTGCGCTCGCTAAATCGTGACAATGGAAAGTGCTATTCGAACCATCCAAGTCAATGGCGGAAATGATCGGTTAAGCCAGAGGGATCTTTTGCGTTGGTGAAGATGTCATGCTTCGTCATTTTCCCTGGCGAAGGGGCTTTGGTGCTTCCGAAGGTTGTTGATCACGAGACAAGCTGTGCACAGGCACAGCCAGTCGGCAATTGGTTTGCCGAGCAGGATGCCAGACGGCCCCAAAAAAATCGAACACGCAACCATGCAGACGACATCAACGGTGCCCATACGCGTGAATGCGAGTATGAAGGGTCGGCGTTTCTGGCCGATAGCCTGTAGATACGAAGTCGTCAAGAACACGAGTCCCGAGGGAATGAAGCACAGCGACACTTCGCGCAGATAGCTGCGCCCGCATTCGATAGTGGCTGGGTCGGCGATGAAGAACGCCGTAATTGCGTCAGGAAACGAGAACACGAGAACGGTGAAGAAGGCGCTCATGCAGATCGAGAACGTGACGGCGACTTTCAAAGCGGCTTTAACGCGGTTTCCGTTTCCAGCGGCATAGTTGAAACCGATGATGGGCAGTACGCCAGTTGAGAGTCCGATAGCGATGGCGAATGCGGCAATGTTCAATTTGATGGCTACGCTCGAGGCAGCGAGGTATGCAGCTCCATGAGGCGAGACTAGTATGTTAACGCACGTGTTGGACACCTGTGCGAGCGTTGTCATGCAGAAACTTACGAACCCAATAGTTGCAACCTCACGTGCAACAGTCCCATCAAGTGCAAGTTTCGAAGGTGCTTGTCGCACAATCGCGCAGTCTTCATCATGTAATAGATACCACAGCAATAAAGCGACGCTTGTAACTTGTCCAACCAGTGTTGCGACGGCAGCACCCTGAATGCCCCAACCTGCACCGAAGATCAGAAGGGGGTCGAGGATGATGTTTATGACCGAACCAGATGCAACGCCAATCGATGCTTCGACTGACTTGCTCATCGATCTGAGGAGATGGGCGAGCAGGCCGGTGAGGAAGAAGAACAAGCCCCCGATTGCGAATGCCCATGTTAGATAGGTCACCACATGTCCATGAGGTTCTCCGGCGCCGCCAACGACATCGATAAGCGGGTCGTGGAACATGATGGCCAAGATAATGTAGGCAGCAGCTACGGCAATCCCGAACCACAATGAGAACGCTGCGGCTTTCCGCGCCGTGGTTTCGTCGCCTGTTCCCAGCGACCGCGAAATCACCGAGGAAGCGCCGACGCCGAACAGGTTTGCAAGTGCCGTGAGCATCATCATGGGCGGCAAGCTGACGCCGACCGCAGCAACGAGTGCGGGGTCTCCCACCTGCCCGATGAAATATGTGTCGGCCAGGTTGTACAGAATCGAGATGATCTGGGTGAGAACGGTGGGCACCACCAAATAGGCAACCGCCCGACCAACGGGTATCTCGGCGAAGACGTAATTCTTATCGTAGTGCTTGCGTACCATGCCTCACATTGTGGGCATTCAGCTGCGCGCGCCATCATACCAACATGATGAACTGTGCTCGATGAAACAAATCAATTACCGATTCAGCGTTTCTTTGTGATTGCAGTAAGATGATGTCATGCAGATCTATCGGTTTGAATCGGGCCGATGGGCCCGACAACCAAGGAGGCGAATTGCCATGTCAAACATTGGTGACGGTTTCAAGAACATCTTCCTCGCAGGCATCGGGGCCATGGCCTACACCGGCGAAAAGGGCAAAGAAATCATCGACCAGCTGGTTGCGAAGGGCGAGCTCACGCTCGACCAAGGCCGCGAGCTCAACGAGGAGCTGCAGCGCAAGGCGGGCGAGGCCACGAGCAATATTCGCGAGAGCGCACTCGAAGCACGCATGAGCATGATGACTCCCGAGGAACGCGACGCGTTTGCGGCTGCTGCAGCCAAGATTGCTGCCGAGCAGAATGCTCAGGCGGCTGAAGTCGAGGTCGAAGTCGAAGAAGTCGTCGAAGCGGTTGAAGAAGCTGCTGAAGAGGCTGCCGAGGCTGTCGAGGAGCAGATCGAAGAATAACCGATCAGCACTTCCACTATGGCCAGCAACACGCTCCTCAACCACTTCTTCGGGAAGGGCGGTCAGCTCGATCCCGAAGATAAATTCAACCTGAATCGGAAATCGCGCTCGAAGCGCCTGCGCGAGCTGTATTCCATACTCTCGAAGCATCACATTCTCAGGGGTTTCACCCCAGTCGAGTTCCGCGAGATGCTCGAAGAGCTTGGACCCAGTTTCGTGAAAATCGGGCAGGCGCTCTCGACGCGTTCCGAGATTCTGCCGAAAGCATATTGCGAGGAACTGGCCAAACTGCAGACGGAATGCGATCCTCTGCCATTCGATCAAGTGAGGGAAGCCCTTGCGGCTATTTTCGGCGATGAGCTCGACAGCATCTTCACTGATATCGACCCCAAGCCGCTTGGCAGTGCGTCGCTGGCCCAGGTTCACAGGGCGTATTTGTCGAATGGCGATGTTGTAGCCATCAAAGTACAGCGCCCTGGCGTGAAGGCCACGATGGCACAGGACATCGACATCATGCGCATCATGGCGCGACGGGCGAAGCGCTTCCTATCTTCGAGCGTGCAGATGGTCGACTTGTCGGAAGTTGTCGAGGAGATGTGGCACACGTTCCTTGACGAGACCGATTTCGAAATCGAAGCCGAGAACCTGCTGTTGTTCCGCGAGCTCAACAAGGACGTTGCTTTCATCGATTGCCCAAAGGTCTACCCGCAACTTTGCAGCGAGTACTGCCTGGTCATGGAATACATCGAGGGCATTCCCATCTACGATCATGAGAGACTTGTTGCCGAAGGGTACAACCTCGCCGAAATAGGCGAGAAGATGCTCGACAACTATGCTGCCCAGATTCTCGACCACGGCTTCTTCCACGCCGATCCGCATCCGGGCAACATCACCGTGCGTGGAGGCAAGGTCGTCTATCTCGACTTGGGCATCATGGGCAGGCTCACGCCGGCCGAACGCGCCGCATTTGGCACGATCGTCGAAGCGGTGGGTGCGCAGGACCCGGGCAAGCTCAAGGACGCGCTGCTGTCGTTCGCGGTTCAAAAGGACAATGCGGCAATCGATCACTCGCGTTTGCTGGCCGATCTCGACTTGCTGCTTGCGAGTTATGCGTCATGCGACGTCGGCGACCTCGATGTCGGTCAATTGCTCGTCGATGTCATGAACGTGACGCGCATGAGCCAGGTGGTGCTTCCCACGTCGGTCACCAACGTGTCGCGCGGCATCGTCACCATCGAGGGCACGGTCGCCGAGTTCATCGAGAACGAGAACGTGGCGAGCATCATCAACAACCATCTCAGGCGTTCGATGGATCCGACCGAAGTGCTGAAGGAAACTGCGCAGGACATGGCGCTCGACATGCGCAAGGCATCGGTTGGTGCGGCTCAGGCGGCCGCGTATTCCGGTGAAGCTCTCCGCATGCTCACGCGAGGGCAGCTAAAAGTCAACATGGAAATGCTTGGGGCGGGCGAGCCAATTTCCGGCTTGTCACGCATCATGAACCGCATGGCCATCGCCATCATCGTGGCGGGGTTGTTCATCGGTGCGAGCATCATTGCGCCGTACGGTGGCGACTACGAGGTGTTCGGCGTGCCGTTCTTCTCGTTCTTCGGATTCGCAGGCGCATTTGTCCTGTCAGTTTGGGTGATTATCGATATCTGGCGTTACGGCTGATCTAGGCGTTGATCGGGTCGGGCTCGATGCCCATGACAAGCTCGCCTGAAAAGGTTTCGATACGAATCGAGCGCACGCGTGTGTTGATGATTTCGATTTTCGCAATAGTTCGCTGGAAGCCTCCGCGTGGTAATGTGGCAGATCCGGGATTCAAGATGAAATCAACTGGACGTGCGTCTGCGCCATACTCGAGGCGCGGTATGTGCGTGTGCCCATGGATGCAGATGTTGGGAATGGGCTCTCCTGCCTCGAGAGCTTTACCGCCCAATGGCGTGATGCGCACGTCGTTGGGGTAGTGGGCCACGAGGAAGCGCACGCCTTCGATGACGGGCTTGGCGAAACGGCCAACATGCGGGCCGTACTCGTTGTAGTCGTTGTTGCCCAGCACCGCATAGACGGGCGCCAGCGTCTCGAGCTCGCGGATGATGCCCGGGTTGCAGATATCGCCGGCATGGATGATGTAGTCGCAATCGGCAAGCGCCTCATAGGCCCCCTGATGCAGGCTTCCGTGTGTGTCCGATATCACTCCGATGGTGGTCATAGCGCTCTTATCACCTGTAAGCTAGCCAAAACTGAACAGTCCCTTTTGGCTAGAACGTTGCGCGATGCAGCATCTCGCGCATCGTGCGGGCGGCTTTCTCGTTCACTTTGGGGATCATGTTGTCGAGCAACTCGAGCATGCCCTCGCGGTTCTTGGGGATGCCGCCTTCGAAGCGGATGATGTCGGTATCGTGCGCCGCGTTTATGAAGCACTCGCAATCGATGCGCTCGATAAACGTGCGGATTTCCTCGCACATCTCGATTTCGGTCGGGGGCGCCCAACGGCCGGCAGCGATATCGGCGGCAAGCGGCCACGTTGGCGTGGGTGTCATGCAGACGACAAGCACGCGCTTCGGGCGAGCTTCGCTGAACACGCGCGCGGTCTCGATGGCGTTCTTCTGGCCTTGCCCGGCACCTGCCATGCCCACGAGGTAGAAGAACGTGAATTCGATGCCCGCCTCGTGCAGGCGTTTGCTCTGCTCGATGACGTCGGCCGCCGTGTGACCCTTTTCCATGAAAGCGAACGCCTCGTCGTTTCCGCCTTCAGCACCGATCGTGATGTCGTTCACGCCGCGTTCTGCAAGTGCACGCAAGTCCTCGTCGCTCTTGCGGGCGATGTCCATGATGCGGCAGAATCCGCCATAACTGCTGACCTGCGGCATGCGCTTTTCGATTTCGTCGAACACCTGGAATAGGCGATCTTTCGAAAGTGCAAAGGGGTTTCCGCCCGTCAGGTAGATGCGCCTTGTTGTGCTCATGGCCGTGCGAGCGATCTCCTCGATGTCCTCGATGATTTCGTCTATGGGTGACATCTGGAAAGGAATGCCGTTGAAGATGTCGCAGAAATGGCATTTGCCGTGCGAGCAACCGGTGACGATTTGCAGCATGGGGCAGTTCATATCCTGCGGCGGTCGATGTTGTGGCTGCTCGATGTGCATGATGGGCCTTTCCTATTTAAAACCGCCTTCAGTATAGCAGCGAGTTTGTTGCTTTTCTCGCGCCTGCGCTTGAGAGACTGTTCTAGTATACGGAGAAACGATGCAGTGGGCGAAGTGTACTCAGAAGGAGGCAACATGCGAATCGGCATACCCAAAGAGCCGTACGAAGCGCAAACGCTCGTAGCGGCTTCGCCCGATACCGTCGGAAAGCTTATCAAGTTGGGTTATGACGTGTGCGTCGAATCGGGTGCAGGCGTGAGCGCTAGCTACTTTGACGATGCATACGAAGCGGCAGGAGCATCCATCCTCCCGAAAGAGGATGTGTGGTCCTCGGATATCGTAACGTGCTTGGATACGCCTACCGATGCCGAGCTTTCGCTCATGAAGCCAGGATCTACGTTGATTGCGCGCATGAGCCCGTGGGGCAACGATGAGCTCATCAACAAGTTCCACGACATGGGCATCACGGCGCTTGCAATGGATGCGGTGCCGCGCATCTCGCGTGCGCAATCGCTCGATGTGCGCTCCTCGATGATGAACGTGGCAGGTTATCGTGCGGTCATCGAGGCGGCAAACGAGTTCGGCCGCACGTTCACCGGCCAAGTGACGGCTGCTGGCAAGACGCAGCCTGCAAAGGTCTACGTCATCGGCGTGGGTGTTGCGGGTTTGGCGGCCATCGGCACGGCGGGCAGTATGGGCGCGCAGGTTTCGGCTACCGACGTACGTCCCGAAGTGGCCGACCAAGTCGAATCTCTTGGTGGCACGTTCGTGGAAATCCCGGTGAAACAGCAGTCATCCGACGGCTATGCCAAAGCCCTCGACGAAGAGCAGCAAAAGCTTACGTTGGCGGTTTACACCGAGCAGGCGGCTTTGAACGACATCGTCATCACGACGGCGGCCGTGCCAGGACGTCCGGCGCCCCTGCTCATCACAGCCGAGGCCGTTGCGGGCATGAAGCCTGGGTCCATCGTGGTGGATATGGGTGCGTCGCCCCTTGGTGGCAACTGCGAGCTGTCGCGACCGGGCGAGGTCGTTGTCACGGACAACGGTGTGAAGATCGTGGGCTACACCGACTTGCCTTCCCGCATGCCGGGTCAAGCATCGCAGCTGTTCGGCCAGAACATCGTGAACTTCCTCAAGTTGGCCACGCCCGAGAAGAACGGCGTGCTGAAACTCGATATGGAAGATGAGGTTCAGCGCGGCGTAGCCGTGACGCTTGACGGTGATATCATGTGGCCTCCGCCTCCCGTGAAGGTCTCCGCCGCTCCTGCAGCGGTTGCAGAGGCAGAGGCGGCTGAACCCGAGCCGAAGCCTGAGAAGTCTGCATTCCAAAAGCATTGGTGGAAAGTGCTCGTGGGCATCTTGGCAGTTGCGCTCATTGTTGGTGCGCCACCTGAGATGGCAAACCATTTCATCGTATTCATGCTTGCCTGCGTTGTGGGGTTCTACGTGATTACAAACGTGACCCACTCGCTGCATACGCCGCTCATGTCCGAGACGAATGCGATTTCGGGCATCATTATCGTCGGCGCTTTGCTGCAGATAGTCAATTTCGACAATCCGGTTGTGGTGGTGTTGGCCTTCATAGCGATGACTATCGCCTCCATCAACATCTTCGGCGGCTTCCTGGTTACAGACCGCATGCTCAAGATGTTCGAACGGAGCTCTGAGTAACATGCTGGAGATGTTGACTCAATTCGAGATGCTCGCCTACATCTTGGCAGGCTTGCTGTTCATCCTGGCGCTGGCCGGTCTCTCCCAGCAGAAGACTGCAAACCGTGGAAACCTGTTCGGCGTCTGCGGCATGGCGCTTGCGCTCGTGGCCGTCATCGTGGTCACGCTCGCGGGCAATGCTGAAATCGCCGCCCAGACAGCCGGGCTCATGGTCGTGGGCATCGCCATCGGCGCCGCCATCGGCGTATGGCGTGCGGTCAAAGTCCAAATGACCGAGATGCCACAGCTTGTGGCCATGTTGCACCAATTCGTAGGCTTGGCTGCTGTGCTCGTCGGCTTCAACTCGTTCTTCATCGAGCCGGGTGGTCATTTCCAGGGTGCCATGAACGCCTATCATCTGGGCGAGGTTGGGCTTGCCATCTTCATCGGTGCCGTGACGTTTACGGGCTCCATTGTGGCGTTCCTCAAGCTGTCGGCCAAGATTTCCGGCAAACCGCTCATGATTCCCGGGCGGAATGCGATCAACGCCATCATGGTGCTCGTGTGCTTGGCGTGCATCGGTTGGCTCATCAACACGACGGGCGTGGAAGCTGGTCTCGTGCCGTTGATTATCATCACGGTGGTCTCGCTCGTCCTTGGAGCACATCTGGTGCTTGCCATCGGCGGCGGCGACATGCCGGTAGTCGTCTCGATGCTCAACTCGTACTCAGGCTGGGCTGCGGCTATGGCCGGCTTCACGCTGGGCAATGACCTGCTCATCATCACGGGCTCGCTTGTCGGCTCGTCGGGTGCATATCTCAGCTACATCATGTGCAAGGGCATGAACCGCTCGTTCGCAAGCGTTATCCTCGGTGGGTTCGGTGATGGTGCCACCGCTGGTGGTGGTGAGCAGAAGGATTACGGTACCCATACCGAGATTACGGCAGAAGAAGCGGCTGCGGCACTCAAGGCGGCAAAGACCGTTGTCATCACTCCGGGGTATGGCATGGCAGTGGCTCAAGCCCAGTTCCCAGTTGCCGACCTCACGCGCAAGCTCAAGGAACGCGGCGTGGACGTCAAGTTCGGCATCCATCCGGTGGCAGGTCGCATGCCCGGTCACATGAACGTGCTCTTGGCCGAAGCCAAGGTGCCTTACGATGCCGTTTTCGAGATGGATGAGATCAACGACGACTTCGGCGAAGTCGACGAGGTGCTCGTCATCGGCGCGAACGATACTGTCAACCCCTCGGCGCTGACTGAGCCGGGCAGCCCCATCGCCGGCATGCCGGTCCTCAAAGTGTGGGAGGCCAACCATGTCATCGCATTCAAGCGCAGCATGGGCAATGCTGGCTACGCAGGTGTTGTGAACCCGCTTTTCTACAACGACAACACCGACATGCTGCTTGGAGATGCGAAAGGAAGCGTAGAGGCCATCATCGCGGCGTTGTAACGATTGCTGTTTCAGCGGGGGGCGCTCGTCTGGCGAGATGGGCGCCTCTTTTGTTTTGTGGTCATACTTCAAGGATGAGACGTTGAACAGCGCCGATGGGATAACGCCGAAATCATGAGGGAAAGAAATTGTCGAAATCGGTTCGATTGTAATGAGGGCCAGTTTTGCACACGGCATAAGATTGCAGTCGTTCGGAACTGAAAATCCGATGTTCGCCGGGAGGGACGGCGAGCTACCCAGTGGGATGGGGAGGGTAAACGGAACCGTTCAGACGAGGTCCGCGACTCCAGGAGCGGTCTCACTTTTCTCGGTAGTCGCCGGCAATGCATGTGTGAAGCATTGCCGGCGATTTGTTTGAGGGGGAATTGGGCGATAAACATGGCAGTTCGCAATGAGATTCAACTGAAGCGCGCCGAAGAGGCGCTCGAGTCCATCAAGCTTGAAGAGCAGAGCAAGTCTGGGCATCGAGTGATCACGCTTGCTGACGTGCTGCAGCGCTATGGCGGGGCGCAGTACGATTTCGCATGGGAGTATTCCGAAGACAAGCGATCCATACGCTATGAGATCGATGGCGAACGCCGCTGTTCTGAGGTGTTCGAGGATGCGCTTTCTGGCGAGCGCTCAGTGTTTCTTGTTTTGCCCATCGAGTACATCCATCATGATGAGCTCATCAACCCGCGTCCCGTGAACTTGAACTTGATCAATCTCATCCGCGAGTTTGCAAGTGGGAACCCCCAGCTGCAGCAATGCCTTGCGCGCGTTGACGGCTCACGCGTGCGCGTGTTCGACGGTCAGCACAAAACCGTTGCACGCATCCTTCTTGGCGAGCGCAAGATTCTCATGCGGCTGTTCCTGGAAACCGATCCAGCGAAGCTCATGGAGACGAATGTCCGGGCAGGAAAGCAGCTCAGGCAGATAGAATTCGATGCCCAGATGGAAAGAAAGCTCAACAAATCACTATTCCAGGTCAGGCTGCAGCGATACCGCGAGGAACATGGCTACGCGCCAGATGACCAATCGTTCTTGACCGATGAGATAATCGATGAGCTTCTCGGTGGTGTGCTGGACTGAGCTTGGGGCTGTCACTCAATCATATCTTGTCGAGCTTGTCGAGAAGTTCCTGCTGAGAATGGACTCCCGTTTTGCGGTAGATGTTCGATATATGCGTCTTCACGGTGCTCTCGCTCAGGAACAGCTTCTCGGCTGCATGCTTGGCGTTACGGCCTTTGACCAAGTATTCAAGCACTTCGGACTCGCGCGGTGAAAGACGATACTGCTCGGTCGCCGATTCGCAGATGCGCTTGATTCCCGATTCGTACGGCACGTGCATGTCGACAAGCGCAAGAGTTTTGTAGCCCGCTGTGGCAGATTCCCCATCGAAGGGCAGGAGGAACAGGGCTGTGAAAATGAATGCCGCAACGAGGGCGAGTGGAATGTAGGTCGTTGTGATTCCAGGTTGGGCTGCGGCGACCACAGCGACGCCCAGGCCAAGACCGATGGTGAAGCCAGCGTTGGCAGACAGCTTTCCCCGCGTCGACGAATAGAGAACTGGGAAGTTATGCGCGTTCGCCAAATCGGTAAGCGATCCGCCGTTGATGGTGCGGAAGATGAACCAGAAGACAACCAGGATGCAAAGCGCGACCAGGCTCGTTGTTTCTCCTGGTAAGACGAGCAGAATGAGGGCGCATGAGGCGAATGCCACGCAAACGCGCACAGAGCCGGCGAACAATAGCCATTTTCCCCGTCCAAATATGATCGAGAAGATGAGATCTGCCGCAACAGCTGCGGCCATAGTCGCCACGAGCAAGGTCTTGTCGTAACCGAAAAGCAGGATGAAGGCGTATCCGAACGAGATGTTGAGCACCACGACGACCACGTCGATGTTCCAGACCTTCCTGAAATAGTCCCTGACCGGTTCAATCGGCTTGTTTTCGGTCGTGTCGCAGCGTGGTGTGGTGAAGGCGAGCAGTGCTGTGCTGGCGATGAGCAAGAGCGATGCGAGCAGGCTCATATCGAGGTTCGAAAGGAATAGCGCAGCGCAGAGGAAAATGATGCCACCTGCGCAGAAAATCGTGCCGTGAGCCAAGACGCCTTTGTTCAGATAGCCCTGGGTCGAGAGGCTTTCCCACAGCATGAATCCGATGGCCATCGATGCACCTGAGAGGAAGCATGCGCCGTAGAACAGCGGCAACGATGCGAACGATATGAGGTTTCCCGCAATCACGAGGACGGGAAGGGCTAATCCCAAGACCGCTGTTGCCAAAATCAAAAGCTTTGCATGTCCGATGATGCTGCTGTTGGACCGACGGAACAATACGAGTGTCACCAATGTGGCAAGCACGCTCGCTCCGAAGAACACGACCTGCCCGACATGAACCTCCACGAAGGTTGCGATAGCGGGTGGTGAGACGAACAGTGCAAAGAACGAAATAAGGTACCAAGCATAGTAAAAGCTGAATCCGCAAATGATTGCCAGCTGCATGAAGCCGAGTGATTTGTGCTGCATCGTGCCCCCCTCAGGCCGTTGTGCCGCCACGCTTTTTTAAGAGATTGTAGGAGACGTCGATTGCCGGCCTTTGCCCTCGTGACCTGAAAGCTCCCGAGCGTCCTAATACCAGAAGGCTGAATATGGACCAAAGGGGTCTTTAGAGGTCGAACAAGGATGGACCGGCATGAAATAACGCCTGGAAAATGCATGGTATCCGCCGTACGATGCTCCCCTTGCGCATGCCAATCCAACAAATAGCACCAGAGTTGGGATTACACGCATCTCGCAAATATATATGGTGCCCCAAGACGAGTAAAAGCCGAGGGGGATCACGAGAGGGGTGGTGGCTCAATACGCCGGCTGCGGCGCTTCGGTCTGTCCGCCATTGCGGGCAGCTTCGTTTTCAACTATCCGATCAAGTTAAGAGAGAGTGATGTAGCTGTGACTCTAAGAATTGACATTCCTCACGACAGCGACTCATCGAAGGAAGTACGTCCTACGTTCTTCAACGAACCTCCCGTCATGTACACAGGCGGCGACTTGCCGTGGCAGTGGGAAGAGGACGGGATGATCTGCACCCGTTCCGCCGCATGGTCGGCACCTGGTTGCCATGACGGCTGCGGTGTTATCGTCTACACCGACAAGGAGACCGGCAAGTTCATCAAGGTTGAAGGCGACGAGGAGAACCCGTACTACCAGGGTCGTCTCTGCATGCGCTGCCTCGACGTTGCCGAGGCCATCTACCATCCCGACCGTCTGCTCTACCCGATGAAGCGCGACCCCAAGGATCGCGGCAAATCGGATAAGTGGACCCGCATCACGTGGGAAGAGGCCTACGACATCATCGACGAGAAGTTCACGAAGATCCGTGACGAGTTCGGCGGCAAATCGATCATCTTCGCGTCCGGCACCGGCCGCGTAACCCCTCCGATCAATGCGCGCCTGGGCTATGCTCTCGGCTCCATCCAGTATTCGTACTTCCACTCCGGCAATGCTTGCTACGTACCGCGCGTCGCTGCTGCCAACACCATCATGGGTTGCTATACCTGCCCTGACTTCTCGATGCAGTTCCCCGATCGTTACGACAACCCCGAGTGGGTCGCCCCGAAGAACATCTTCATCTGGGGCAACAACCCGCTGATCGCGAACGCTGACGGCAACCTGGGCCACTGGGTCGTCGACTGCATGAAGCGCGGTTCGAAGCTCGTCGTCGTTGACCCGCGCCTGACCTGGCTGGCTGCTCGCGCCGACCTGTGGCTGCAGCTGCGTCCCGGCACCGACTCGATGCTCGCTCTCGCGATGAGCAAGTACATCATCGAGGAAGAGCTTTACGACAAGGAATTCGTCGAACTGTGGTGCTATGGCTTTGAAGAGTACTACGAGGCCGTCAAGCCTTACGATCTCGACTGGGCCGCCGAAGTGACCTGGCTCGACAAGGAAGATATCATCGAGGCCGCCAAGAAGATGGCAGAGCAACCCACCGCAGTTCAGTGGGGCCTCGCACTCGACATGAACCTCCAGT
>JAZLCO010000030.1:0-4091 GCA_045614225.1 Eggerthellaceae bacterium
CAACGTGAACACCGACCTGCAGGTCGTTTTCGCAAAGGCCACGCGCGAGTACATCGAGGCCGGCAAGGACCAGCAGGGCAAGGGTTACGACCCGCGCAAGCTCCTCAAGCCGGGCCGCGAGGCCATCGTCGAGCGCGCCAAGGAGCTCATCTGCGACTTCGGTTCCGACGGTAAGGGTTGGGCGTAATCGCGAAGCGTTCTGCGACAGCTGCATGAGACGAGCCGCCGGGGTATCGAGCCCCGGCGGCTTTTTCATTCTGCAAAGACCGATGCGTCACACCGTTGCTGGGTTGGATCGCCAGTAAGGACACTTAGGCGTTTTTCGCCCGCTCACGTGACCTTTTCACGCAATTTAACAAATCTTTCTTGAAAATATGGGTGGTTTGACTTAGCGTAAGCGAGACGCAAAAAGCCGTACACAAGAAGGAAATAGCTTTCGAGCATGTCTATTGACGTCGAACATACAACAAGGTTCGCGTTCGCCGCGCAGGCGGATGCTCCTTCAACGTTCGCGTCGCTCGATGGCAACCTTCTTCTGGGCCTGCTCCTTATCTAGGCGCACCTGCTGCGTTTGCGGGTCTGCGCCTTACAAATTCCCAAGCCGCCTTTTGATTCCGTGTGGCCGGCTACCGTTTACGAGCACGGAACCCCCTGTAATCAACGCGTTAGCCAGGATTCAAAGCTTGTTGCCAACGCGTCGCACGCAAAGCCCCCATCGGGCAGCGCATGCGATACGAAAGCGAGCCCGGCGATTCGCGATGACGAAACGATAGGAAGGTAAACACCATCATGAGAGAAATACGTATCAGCGACGTGACCATGCGCAGGGCCATCGGGATGAAGGAGATGTCGCTCTCGTTCAAGGAGAAGCTCGAAATCGCCAAGATCCTCGACCACCTGGGCGTGTCCACCATCGAGGTTGAGGGCATCGAGAACGCCAAGGCTGACAGCCTGCGCATCAAATCCCTCGCATCGCTGGTGCGTAACAGCGCACTGGGCGTGCCCGTGAAGCTGAACGCCGAGAACGTCGACCTGGTGTGGAGCGCGCTGAAAGACGCCGTGCACCCGCGCCTGATCGTGAAGGCCGCCGTGAGCCCCGCGCGCATGGAGTACGTCTATCGCAAGAAGGCCGGTGCAATGCTCGAGGACGTTGTGGCCACGATCGCCGAGTGCAGGAAGCACACCGACGACGTCGACTTCATAGCGAACGATGCGACGCGTGCCGACGGAACGTTCCTGCGCGAGGTCGTCTCGCGTGCCATCGAGGCGGGTGCGACGACTGTCACCATCTGCGATGCTGCGGGCGCCATGCTGCCCGAGGAGTTCGCCGAGTTCATCCGCTCGCTGCAGGCTGACGTTCCGGCGCTGGCTGATGTGACGCTGGGCATCTCGTGCTCCGATGAGCTTTACATGGCCGATGCGTGCGCGATCGCAGGCATCATCGAGGGTGTGGGCGAAGTCAAGGCAACCACGTACCCCATGGATGTCGTCTCGATCGGCCGACTGAGCAAGATCCTGGTCGACAAGGCCGACGCGTGCCAGGCGACCACCACTGTGCGCACCACCGAGCTGAAGCGAGCCATCAGCCAGGTGTCTTGGATTTGCGAGTCGGGCCGTTCGGAATACTCGCCGTTCGAGACGGGCGTGCGCGAAGCCGACGAATCGATCGTTCTTACCGAGAACGACGACGCTGAAGCGGTGAAGCAGTGCGTGGCCAGGTTGGGCTACGACTTGTCGCCCGAAGACAACGCCGCTGTTTACGAGGCGTTCCTGCGCGTAGCTTCCAAGAAGGAGAGCGTTGGCAGCCGCGAGCTCGACGCCATCGTAGCGTCGGCCGCTCTGCAGGTGCCTGCAACCTACGTTCTTGATAGTTACGTTATCAATTCCGGCAACCTGATCAAGGCAACCGCGAACATCTGCATGCGCAAGGATGGCGAGACGCTCCAGGCTGTGTGCGCGGGCGATGGCCCCATCGACGCCTCGTTCCTCGCCATCGAGCAGATTGCAGGCCAACATTACGAACTCGACGACTTCCAGGTCAATTCCGTCACCGAAGGCCAGGAGGCCATGGGCGAGACCGTGGTGAAGCTCATTTCGGAAGGCAAGATATATTCCGGCCGTGGCATTTCGACCGACATCATCGGCTCGAGCATCCGCGCGTACGTGAACGCTCTCAACAAGATCGTTTACGAAGAGCAGAACTAAGACAGGGATAAGGAGCATACGCCATGAAACTTTCGTTTTCGACAAGAGGCTGGGGCGACATTCCCTGGGATGAGCTGGTCTCCACTGCCGCAGACATGGGCTTTGCGGGTGTGGAGGTCTACGACGTCATCGGCAACAGCCGGTTCTCGGGTAAGGGAGGACCGTTCGAGAAATACAACCTGCGCGCCACTGTCCGCAACATGCGTGCGCGGGAACTGCAGATTCCTGTGTTCGACACGTCCATCGACATCTCGGTTGAGGGCGATCAGGTCTCGCTTGTGAAACAGGTCGTCGACCTGGCTGCAAGCACGGGTGTTGAATACGTTTGCATCAAGGGCCAGCACGGTACCGAAGACGCCGTGCGCGCGGCGCTCGATGAGATTCTGCCCTACGCTGAGGAGCTCGGCGTGGTGCTGCTGATGGAGACGAGCGGCATCTACGGCGACACCGCGCGTTTGACCGAGCTGATGGACGGCTATGCCAGCGATTACCTGGCGGCTCTGTGGGACGTGCACCATCCGTACCGCGATTGCGGCGAAGACCCCAGCACCACCATCAAGAACCTGGGCGCCTACGTGAAGCACGTGCACATGCGCGACTCCGATGACGACGGTACCTACAACCTGGTAGGCGAGGGCACCATGCCCATCGGGGACGTCATCCTTGCGCTCGCTTCCATCGACTACGACGGTTACGTGTCGTTGGAGTGGAAGCCCGAGTGGATGAGCGACCTGACCGACATGGACATCATCCTGCCGCACTTCGTCAACTACATGGATCGCTTCGAGGACACGCGCGGCCGCCGCAAGCCGCTGTACCTGAACCACGATGGCACCGGCGAGTACATCTGGAAGAAGTACGACCTGATCGACCTGACGTTCCCGCAGGTGCTCGACAAGATGGTTGAGGAAATCCCCGACCAGCTGGCGTTCAAGTACACCACGCTGGATTACACGCGCACTTACGAGGAGTTCCGCGACGACGTCGACACCTTCGCCCGTGCGCTCGTGTCCATGGGCGTGAAGGCCGGCAGCAAGGTTGCCATCTGGGCCACGAACGTTCCGGCATGGTACATCACCTTCTGGGCCACCACCAAGATCGGTGCTGTGCTGGTGACGGTGAACACCGCCTACAAGATTCATGAGGCGGAATACCTGCTGCGCCAGAGCGACACCCACACGCTGGTCATGATCGACCGCGCGCTCGACTCCGACTACGTGCAGATCATCAACGAGCTGTGCCCCGAGATTGCCGAGACCGAGCCGGGCAAGCCGCTGCACTGCAAGAAGCTGCCCTTCCTGCGCAACGTCATCACCGTCGATTTCAAGATGCCCGGCTGCCTCACGTTCGAGGAGGCGTTCGAGCGCGCTGAGGCGGTTCCGCTGGACAAGGTGCAGCGCATGGCCGACGCCGTGCGCCCCGATGACGTGTGCAACATGCAGTACACGTCGGGAACCACCGGGTTCCCCAAGGGTGTCATGCTCACGCATCGCAACGTCGTCAACGATGGCAAGTGCATCGGCGACCGCATGGGTCTGTCCACGGCCGACCGCATGATGATCCAGGTGCCCATGTTCCACTGCTTCGGCATGACGCTGTCCATGACGTCGTCCATGACGCATGGCACCACGATGTGCCCCATGCCGTACTTCTCGGCCAAGACGTCGCTGTCGTGCATCACCAACGAGAAGATCACCTGCTTCAACGGCGTGCCGACGATGTTCATCGCCATGTTCAACCATGCCGACTACAAGAAGACCGACTTCTCGCACATGCGCACGGGCATCATGGCCGGTGCCGGCTGCCCGCCCGATCTGATGAGAAAGCCGGCGCAGCCTGAGGAGATGAAGATGGGCGGCATCGTCGGCGTGTACGGCCGGGCCGAA
>JAZLCO010000031.1:0-23741 GCA_045614225.1 Eggerthellaceae bacterium
TGCTGCGTTTGAAGGGCTGGCGTTCTGTTTTCGCGTCCGATTTGGTTGGATCCAGGTGAAACAGCCCTGTGTCATGGGGGCGATTCTCTCGATTCAGCTATTGTGTTGTTCGGGGTTTAGTCCCGAACAACAAAGCTTGCGACAAGAGGACAGCTTCCCGCTACAGGCCGCCTTTTCCTTCGCGCAGCATGCATGACACATCTGCGTCGCTGGCGTATCCTTGTGATGTCCTGAAAACACGCCAATCGAGCGAAACATGCAAAACGACAACAGCGAATACATACCCGACGGGCAAGTCCAATGCTTCAATTGCGGGGCTGTTCACTCAGTCGATGACCCGCGTTGTCCTTACTGCGGCGCGCTCAATCCGACTGGTGCCGAGAAAGCGTACATGAACAAGCTCGACGACCTGAAGGACGAGACCGACCAGCTTGTGGAAGACGCGGAAGACGATTTCGGCGACAACGTGCAAAGTAACGCCAAGCGCATCGTCCTCATCGTCGTTGCTGTGGTTGCCGCGATCGCCGTGATGTTCTTCGCCTACAACTGCATGGAGCGGCATGATGAGCGTCAGGAAGTTAAAAGCTACCAAGCGCGCGAGTCCTTCAGGCAGCAGCACTTCCAAGAGCTCGACCGCCTATACGAGGCGGGCGATGACGCTGCCCTGAGCGAATATGCCTGGAGCTTGGCCGACGAGCCGGGCTTCGATGCGCTGTTCTCGTGGGAGCATGTCGACTATCTGGAGGTTTACAACGATTGGGAGACCATAAAGTTCGCCCAGTCCGAATTCCACGAAGGCAAGGGCGACATTGAAGACTACGCCTGGACGGTCTCGATTGCAATAGAGCTCGCACGTCTCGATGAAAGCGGGCAGCGCACATACGACCAGCTTACGGACGCGGAAGAAAAGCGGGCTGCCGAGTACCGCGCCTTCGCGTGGGAATTCCTCGAGGACACGCTTCAGATGAACAAGGAAGAGATTACCGCCTTTGCTGCATCGGCACTAGATGACGAGGGCAGCGTCGACGACAACAAGTTGAAACGCAATCTCGAGCCGCGCCTGCGCGAGCTCGGAACGATTCGGTAGGGAGCAGCCAAGCATGAAGTGTCCGAACTGCGGTGGGCAAATGGGGATTGAGGACGCAGTTTGTCCCTATTGCAACACGCCCAACACGATGGCGGTCCAGCACCAGTCCGACATGGCCCGCTACCGCCAGGAGTACCAGCGCACCCAGGAGAGCGTCATGGAGAAGACGTCCTTCCTGCAACGCCAGGGAAGCTGGCTCGTCGTTTTGTCGATCCTGCTTGTGGCGTTGGTTGCTGGCGTCATCTTGCTGGCGAACTCCTGGGACATCGGCTATTCGATCCGCGAGAAGAACGTGGAACGCACCGCTGCCGAGGACTACCAGGTGATGGATTCCTATCTCGAGCAGGGCGATTACGGGAAATTCGTCGGGTACTACAGCGCAAACGACATCGGGATTGTTTACGAAAACCCATACCAGGGGCCTGAGATGGCCATTTACGCATACGTCGACCTAATGCGGTACGTCGCCGCGCTCAACGACTCCTCGAGTTTTTGGTACAAGCCGAATCGCATCGGCGACACGTGCGAGTACATAGCCGAGGACCTCAACCGCATCTACACGCTCGAAGAGCGGTATTCCGATGACATCGATCGATACCTGCCGGCTGACAAGCGCGTCTATTATGACGACCTGTGCAATCGCACGGCCGCCATCGCCAAGGCGTATTTCGGGCTCACCGATAAAGACATCGAGGACATTCCGAATCTCTCCAAGAAAAAGCTGGCCACGATGATCGAGGAGGGAATCGCATCATGACGCAAGTCAAGAATAGCAGCCGATCCCCGCTGAAGGTGATCACGGCAATCGTTGCGGTTATCGTGGTCATTATCTTCGTGGCGGCAACGTATCAAATCAGGGAAGTGTCGCAAGGCCATACGGTCAGTTACGATTCGCGCGATTATCTCTACGAGGCCGAGGCTGGCCGGTTTGGCGATCTGTACGAGACGGCGGTGCAAGACATGGACAAGCACACCACCTACAGCACCGAGGTGGCCGAGTGCCGTGCGCTTGCGTTCTACTACGAGCAGGCGGTTCTCGAGCATGCGTACCGCACGACGGGCGACGACGCCAAGGCGGATGCGTGCGCCCAGCGGATGAAAGAGTATGAGTCCGAACTTGGCTCGATGTCCTCGAAGGCCGCGGATGCGCGGAAAGCGGCGTCGGGTTAGCTGATTGCGAGTTGTAAAACGTCACGTGACGCGTTACAATCTTCAACATGATTAAGTCGTTCGCCGACAAAACCACAGAAGCCCTTTTTGCGACGGGCAAAGCCAAGCGGGTACCAAATGAGGTCGCGAAGCGCGCTGTGCGCAAGCTCGACATGATTGACAGTGCATATCGCATTGAGGACCTTCGAGTGCCACCTGGAAACAAGCTACATGCACTGACGGGCAACAGGGAAGGTCAATGGGCGATTTCGGTGAACGATCAGTGGCGCATCTGCTTTCGTTTCGAGGATGAAGATGCATTTGACGTCGAGTTTTGCGACTACCATTAGGAGGTGCCAACATGTCTGATCGCATGACGACAATCGGGCGCAGACCCACGCATCCAGGTGAGATGCTACGCGAGGAGTTTATGCCCGACTTCGGGCTGTCGGTGGCGCAGCTGGCGTTGAAGATCGGCGTGTCGCGACAGACGGTCAACCAGCTTGTGAGTGAGCGGCGTGCGTTGAGCCCCAGCATGGCGTTGCGCCTAGCGCGCCTATTTGGTACCTCGCCGCAGTATTGGTTGAACATGCAGCGTAATGTCGACATCTGGGATTCGTTTGATTCAGAACGCGATTTGATTGAATCAATCGAGCCTTTACAGGCGGCAGCTAACGCTTAGCACGAGCGCGAAACGTTGCGTCTGATGCCGTCTCTTGCTGGAGGTTGCGCGATGAAGGAAATCTTTCTTGCTGGTGGTTGCTTTTGGGGCGTCGAGGAGTATTTCTCGCTCGTGCCTGGGGTGGTCGACGCCGTGAACGGCTACGCCAATGGCAGCGTTGCCAACCCGACCTACGAGCAGGTATGCACGGGCTCAACCGGTCACGCCGAGACGGTGTGCGTGATCTACGACCCCGCTATCGTGAGCTTGAAGACGCTGGTCGAGCAGCTGTTTGCGATCATCGACCCGCTGAGCGTCAACCGCCAGGGCAACGATGTGGGCAGCCAGTACCGCACGGGCGTTTACTTCACCGACCCTGCTGACGAATCGGTGATCCGTGCGGTGTTCGATGCTGAGCAAGCCAAATATGGTCAGCCGATTGCCACCGAGCTTGCTCCGCTCGAATGCTTCTACGAAGCTGAGGAATACCATCAGGACTATCTGCGCAAGAACCCGGGCGGCTACTGCCATGTGAACTTCGCCAGCTTGTCGGATGTGCGCACCGAGAAAGGCGGGGAAGACGGCGCGGATGCGATGCCGGCTGAGACGCCGGCTGAGACACCGGCTGAGACATCGGCCCAGACACCAGCCAAGACGCCGGCGGAAGCGTGGTCCAAGCCCTCCGATGCCGAGCTGCGTCAGCGCCTGACCGCGCAGCAATACGCCATCACGCAGCACGCGGGCACCGAGCGCGCGTTCACGGGTGAGTACGACATCCATTTCGAGCGCGGCGTCTACGTGGACGTCGTCACCGGTCAGCCGCTGTTCTCGTCGATCGATAAGTACGATTCGGGGTGCGGTTGGCCAGCGTTCAGCCGTGCCATCAGCGACGATGCGGTAACGATGCGCGACGATCGCAGTTTCGGTATGCACCGCATCGAGGTGCGCAGTTCGGGTGCAGGCAGCCATCTGGGCCACATGTTCCACGACGGTCCCGCCGAGGCGGGTGGTCGGCGCTATTGCATCAACAGCGCTGCTCTGCGCTTCGTGCCCTATGACGAGCTCGATGCCGCAGGCCTCGGCGATTGGAAGAGCCGCTGCTAAAACGCAACGGCGAAGATTTAGTGCCAGGTGATCTGGGGAGCCTCCTGGCGGTTTGAGCGTCCCTCCAAATCGCCGCCGGGACTTACGCCTCGTCTCCTTTGTAGTAGCCGCAGGTCGAAGGGTCGGAATGCCTATGACGGTCTTTGGGCTCTTCGGGCATATTCATGATGACGAGGGGCCCTTTGCCGAGCTTCGCGAGGTAGACGTACTCGCCGCGTTTTCGCGCCTCTTCGTACGCTTTCTGATCGCCGCAGTCGTTGATCAGCCTGTATTCCATTGAGTCTTCCTTCGTTAGCCTGTGTAGGCGTCTTCGATCGAGTTCGAGAAATCCTGCTTTGCAAGCCATTCGCGCTCGTCGTCGGTTTCGGGGATATCGATGCGCTCGATCTTAAAGATGACCGGGCGCGTTCCATCGTTGCAGCAAGCAATCATCATGCGGTCGTCGTTGGTCCAATTCTTCATGATTGAGCCGCCTTGTAGCGCAGAGTACACGTAGCGGCTGATGGCGTCCCATGCCTCGCCGCAGAACTTGCCATCCATCAGGTGGTAGAAGTCATCGCGTTCTGGTGTGCGTTTCAGCAAGAATTCGTCGCCGGCTTTGAAGAAGGGGCAGGGACCTGAATCGGGGTTGGCCAGGTACTTTTCCTGGTAGTCGGCGAAACATTTGGTTTCGAGTACAGTAATCTTGCATTCGTGCTGCATGGTAGTTCCTTATTGCGCTCTTCGATTACAGTGCGATGAAATCGGACGGTACGGGTGCGATGACGCCCACGAAGATGAAGTCCTCGTCGCCGTCGTTCGTGACGCCATGGCAGGTGCCCGCAGGGTTCACGATGACCTGGCCGGCAGTGACGCGCACGTCCTGACCGGGTTCGGGGTGGAACAGGCCCGTGCCCTGCATGACGATCCAGATATCGTCCGAGGTCGTATGCTTGTGGCAAGCCACTTCCTGGCCGGGTTTGACTGCCCAGACCACGCTGTTGGAATGCTCGTGGCTGGCGAACAGCGTCTTGACCGCTGCATCATCGCTCGACTTCGCCACTTCGGACATCGTGAAGATACGCTCATCTGTCATGGTGAGTTCCTTTCCCGCGCGTTTGCGTGCGTTTACAGTTTAGACGAGGGAACGGGTCACGGATTGAGCGTTCCAACATTTTGGAAGGTCTGCCAGTGTGTTGCCTTGTTTATCGGCGGGAAAGATGCGCGAGGATGTCTTTCACTTCGTCTTTGCGCGAGCACATGATGAGTGGTTTGCCCTGGTAGACGCGCCCAACACGAAGGCCGCAGAACGCACCGCCGCATTGTTGGCACGCAAGTTCTTCGGGTGCATAGCCTAAGAAATCGGCATCTGTCATTTCGAGCTGTTTGGTCATATCGTTCATAGGGATATGGTACTACTGCCCTTTCGGGAAGCAGTTGCACGGTTTTCAAGTAAAAATGCCAAAAAATCGACGATGTCTGAGGATTCAGGGTCATTTTTCGCACCCCGGGAAATACTTGACTCGCAAACGCCCAGTTCAGAGGGGCCGAAAAAAATCGGTAACAAATGTCACCTCGAAAAATCCTCAGACATCGGCGATTTTTTGGCATTTTTACTTCAACTTTGTGCAAGCCGAATATCTTGGGGATGTCGAGGAGCGCTTCTGCTCGTGTCCGAGACGGTTGAGGCAGTCGTGCTTTCAACTACAATAAGGCTTGAAGAAACTGGAACGATAGGAGTGGATATGCCAGAGAAACCGAAGGTCATCATCCTGAGCGGTTTTCTGGGCTCGGGTAAGACGACCGTGCTCATGCGCATGATCGAGCGGCTGCGTGAGCGCGAGGGTGCAGACTTCCGCATTGCAATCGTCGAGAACGAAATAGGTTCGGCATCGGTTGACTCGAGCATCATCCAAGAGGCGGGCTACTCGGTGACCGAGATGCTGTCGGGATGCGTGTGCTGCACGCTCATCGGCCAGCTGATTCCCGCGCTGCAAAAGCTTGAGGAAGAGCTCGAGCCACACCTGGTCATCTTGGAGGCGACGGGCGTGGCAACGCCCGACACTATGGCTACCAACCTGCGCAAGTACGGCGGCTATCCCGTGCGCATCGTGACGCTTGTAGACGCAGCGCGCTGGCAGCGCATCAAGTTGGCGCTGTCCATTCTGCTCACGGCCCAGATCGAACCGGCGGACATCGTGTGTGTGAACAAAGTCGACCTGGCTGAGGCCGATGTGCTTGATGAAATCGACGCCGACGTGCGTGCGATTAATCCAGATGCTCCGATTGTGCACATGAGCGCGAGCGAGCCTGTTGACGCTGAACTGCTTGACAGGATTGTGGGGTACTAGCATGAGCGAGATTCACGAAGACCATGGTCCGGGTTGCACCTGCGGATGCCATGACCATGATCACGAGCACGCGCATCAACACCATGAGCATGGCCATGCGCACGAACATGCCCACGAGCACGGTGGTGGCCATGATCACCACCATCACCATGACCACGAGCGCACCCACGAGCGGGAGATTGAAATCGGCTGGGGCACAGCCACTCTCGAGTCGCACGTGCATGATCAGGCTTCGACCGTGTCTGCGACCATTCATGCGCAGTCGGGCTCGGGTGTGACGTTCGAGACGCTCGTAGAGGCTTTGCAAGGTGTCGCACAGCAGGTCGAGTCTGCTGGCGCCATTGTCGGCCACATCAAGGCTTACGCGCGCATGGGCGATTCGTTCGCGCATGCTTCGGCAACCGACGCACAGCATGCGCCTGCATGTGAGGGAGATGTCGGCATGCTCTTGAGCTCCGACACGCAGTGCCAGCTCGTTGCAATTGCCCTGCTCATCGGGTTGGACGAGCTCGAGCGCATTGTCGTGAGTCAATTAACCAAGTAAAGTGAGTCAGGGGCCAAGGAACCGACTCATTGTGCGCAATGAGTCAGGGGCCAGGGCACCGACTCACTCCCTTACCAGACACTTCACCAGGTATGGTGTCTGGTTCCTTTCACCTGCACGGGCAATCGACCAAGTGGTCGTTCACGATGCCGATGGACTGCAAGAACGAATATGTGATCACGGGGCCGACGAAGCCAATGCCGCGCTTCTTCATGTCGGCGCTCATCTTCCGTGAAACATCCGAGACGGTGGGCATTTCGGCGGTCGTCTTCCAGTGGCCGTCGATTCGCTCGCCATTCACGAAGCCCCACAAGTAGGCGTCGAAGCTGCCGAACTCGGCTTGCAGCGCCTTGACCACTTGGGCGTTCTTGCGCACGCTGAAGATCTTGCTCTTGTTGCGGATGATGCCCGGGTTGCTCATGAGCGCTTCGAGCTCTTCGTCAGTCATCGCGGCACACGCGTCGATATCGAACCCGTGGAAGGCGGCACGATAAGCTTCGCGCTTGTGCATGATGGTCTTCCAAGACAGGCCGACGCTCGCGCCTTCGAGGCACAGCATCTCGAATTGGAAACGGTCATCGTGGCTCACCTGGCACCACTCGTGGTCGTGGTACTCCTCGAGAATCGGATCGCCCTCGTACCATGCCCTGCATGCGCTTGCGCTCATAGTCCGCCTTTCGCCTAGCACTGCCTCATGAGCCGCGTGTAGAACTCGATGGTGCGGCGCAGCGCATCGAGGCGGATGCGCTCGTTGTTGCCGTGAATCGTGCCCAGCTCCTCCGATGTGGCGTCGTACGCCGAGAATCGGTACACGCGGTCGGAGAGGTTGCAGTAATGGCGGCTGTCAGAGTACTGTACCATCACATAGGGGCTAACGATGCAGTCGGTCCACGTGTCGGCGACGGCGCGCGCGATGCGGTCGTACCCCTCGCAGTCGGTGCGCGAGACGGGGCTGGGGTTCCAACCGTCGATCATCTCGATCTTCACCTGCTCGTCGTCGATTGTTTCCTTCAGGTAGGCCATCACGTCGTCGACGGTGTCTTCGGGGTTGATGCGGATGTTGGTGGTGACGGATGCCGCCGGCGGAATCACGTTGGGCGCAGCGCTGCCCTGCATCTGGGTGAAGGCGACTGTCGTGCGCATGAGCGCGTTGAGGTTACCGCCAGTCTTGCGGCATATTACGTCGAGCACGGGCATGAAGACGTTCAGGTTCGCGAACAGCATGCGGAACGCGGGAGACGCATGACGTCCGAGTGTGTCGAACAGCTTCGCCACCGGCTCGCTCAGCTTGATCGGCATGGGATTGCTCTCGATAGCGTCGACGGCTTCCGACAGCACGACGACGGGGGAGTGCGGTTTGGGCGCCGAGGCGTGCCCGCCGCCCGATTTCGCCTCGAGACGCACGAACATGTTGCCCTTCTCTGCGATGCCGATGAACCCGCCGGGACGCGAGACTCCGGGGAAGATGTCGGCGACCACGGCGCCGCCCTCATCGAGCACCAGCTCAGGGGTGATGCCTTGTTCGGTGAACCAGTCGACGATGTGCTTTGCGCCCGGACCGCTGACCTCTTCGCCTCCCGAGAAAGCGAAGTAAATGTCATGCTCGGGGACGAAGCCCTCTGCGATGAGCGCGTTTGCCGAGAAGAGCACGCCGTTGAAGGTCGCCTTGGTGTCTAGGCAGCCGCGGCCCCACAGCACGCCGTCGATGACCTCGCTGCCGAAGGGGTCATGCTCCCATTCGTCCTCGTCCACGGGCACCACGTCGTAGTGGGCCATGAGCACGGCGGGATTGCCCGGCTCGCGGCCCGGCCATTTGAAAAGGAGGGCGCGGCCGTCGAACCGTGTGAGCGTGCACGTCTCAAAGACGTGCGGGTAGAGTTCGGGGAGCATGTTCACGAGCTTGTCGAATTCTGCCTCGTCCTCGAGCGAGTGGTCGTAATACGAGACGGTCTTGCAGCGGATGAGGCGCGAGAACGTATCGACCAGGGCGTCCATGTCGACCGTCACCGGCTGCGGGTTGCGCGACTCTTCATTGCTTGGCGAGAATTTGGCGGTGCGAGCTGCGAGTGCCGTCGCGGCACCTGCTCCCATCGTTGCTATCGATCCGCCGATGATTCGCTTGACGAGCTTGTCCATGGAAACCCCTTCTTCTGTGTCCACTTTCGTTGAAACCAGAGCCGATAAGGTATTCGTTTACATCTTATCGCGTGCTGGGAGTTGGTGGGGGCAGGCTTGCGTCGAGAGAACCGTCCCCCTGACACAACGCCCTTACCACACCACGGGCAGGAACGTGAGCAACGGCGCGATGATGATTGCGGGCAGCATGTTCGCCACGCGCAGCTTCGTGTCCCACACCAGGTTTACGCCCACGCAGAAGATGAGGATGCTGCCCACGAGCGAGAGTCCCGCCAGTGCAGGGTCGGTCATGAACGGCCGAATGAGCACGGACAACGCCGTGATGAGCCCCTGGAAGATGCCCACCGGGATTGCCGAGAAGGCGCAGCCTCGTCCGAGCGAGCAGGTCATGACAAGGATGATGACGAAGTCGAGAGTGGCTTTCGTGCAGAGAATCGAGATGTCGCCCATCATTCCGTCTTCCACGGCGCCTACCACGGCCATCGCGCCAACGCACACTGTGACCGATGCCGTGACGAACGCGTCGACAAACGTGCGATCGCCCGCATTTCCCGTCTTGTGCTTGAGCCACTCGCCAAAGCGCCGCACGAGCGCATCGATGTCGATGGCCTCTCCGATGAGCGTGCCAGCAACGACGCTGATCACCACGAACAACGACATGCCCGACACGAGCGAGCCGCCGCCTCCGCTGACAGTGAGCATCCCCTGCAGCGCACCAGCCATACCGAGGAACAGAACGCAAACGCCCGAAGCTTTTACCAGGCCGTCCTGCAGGCGTTCGTTGAGCAGCTTGCCTGCGCCGGTGCCGAGCAACCCAGCTACAACGATTGCGGCGACGTTGATGATCGTTCCCAAACCTGGCATGAAGACCTGTTCCTCTTTTGAGGCTCCCAGTGTGCGAGCCTCGTTTTTCTTGTGTATGGTGGTATATCACAAACTCAATTTTCCGTCTGGCGTGGTGCTCTACAATTCTGCCTCGAGCACCCAGTTGCGGTACCATGCACTTCGAGGTTTGCGCGTTGCAGGGCGATGCCAAAGGCTCGCCTGTTCCGCAGCTGATTGACCCCTTGAAGGGCATGGCGTTTTGAAACTAGCGGTTGAACAGAAGCATCTGGGTCCGCGCGCGTTTTTCGCGTGCGTGATAGGAATTATCCTCATTCAAATCCTGGCTCTCGACATGTATGCACCAGCGCTACCGACGATGCAGGATGCATTCGACGTCTCGGAGCTATATCTCAACAACACCGTGTTCTCGTTCCTGTTCGTCTCGACGGTCGCAATGGTTTTGGCAGGACCGATCAGTGATCGGTTCGGGCGCAAGCCCGTGTTGCTCACCGGTTGTTTGCTGTTCACCGTCGGGTCGCTGATGTGCGCTATCGCGCCGAGTGTCGAGATTCTCGTGGTGGCGCGTGCGGTTGAGGCTCTGGGCATGGGGGTATCGATGACGCTTGGGGGCGCCATCGTGAAAGATGCGTACAGGGGCGACGACCTCAAGCTCGCAATGACGCTGCTACAGTCGCTGGTCATCATTGGGCCGGTGGTGGCTCCGTTCTTGGGATCGTTTGCGGTCAATATTGTTGGTTGGCGCGGCGTGTTCTGGGGGTTGACCGTTGGCGGCGTGGTCACGGTCGTGTTTTCCTGCTTGATAGGGGAGACCTACGATGCAGCTGCGAACGAGGGGAAGAACCTGCGCGCGTCGCTCGTCACGATGCTGCGCGATTCGAAGATGCTCGTGTCCGACAAGAGCTTCACGTCACTTGCGCTGTTCATCGGCGTGACGGGCGTCCCGTTCTTCGCGTTCATTGCCGTGTCGCCCTACATCCTGCTTGACGACTTCCAAGTGAGCTATTTGGGCTACAGCCTTATCTACGCGGGCGCCTGCGCGACGAATTGCGTTGCGCCGCTCGTGTACATGCGTCTCTCGCGTCGATGGGACACGCCGAAGATCATGCGCTTCGTGATCGCGCTCGTGTTCGCCTCGTTCGTGCTGCTAGCAGCGGTCGGTTCGGCGCATCCCGTTTTGCTGTTGCTGGCTTTCATGCCTTACGCGCTCGCTGAGGGCGTTGCGCGACCTGCGGCGTACTTGGTGCTGCTTGACCAGCCGCCTAATGTGGTCGGCACCGCCTCGGCGTTCGGGAATTTCTCGTATGGCGTGATCACCGCGCTCGCGACCGTGGCAGCCGCGTTCCCATGGCCGACGTTCACGTTCGGCCTCGTGGTGCTCACTGCTTGCTCGGGCGTTGTCGCTGCCGCGTTGTATGCCGTCGGGCATCGCGGTTGGTAAAGACAGGGTGGATGAGTCAGCGCCCTGGCCTGCCGACTCATTGCGTACAGTGAGTCGGGGCCAAGGCGCCGCTGCAACAGAGACCGGGTCTCTGTTGCAGTGGAAAGGCGCACGCCAGCTTCGCTGAGCAGGTGACATCCGCTACATACCGAACAGCTTCAGAAGCGATAAGGCGTGCTGGTCGAGGCTTCGCAACAACCTGAGGCCCCCATCGGGAGTGATGCGGTTGTTGAAGAGCATCTTCACAGCAGGGCCAACGATGAAGTGGCTGATCAGCAGCGTTATCGGCATGGTTGTTGCGAGTGTTTGAGCATACGTGTCCAGCAAATCATCCGGTCTGGTGAACAGCAGCGCCACGATGGCGGCTGTAATAGGTGAGGTCACGCAAACACCCAGTACGGTGGTTGCGATGCCACGCGCGAACCCGAAGAAACGTCCATCGATCAGGTGCCGTTTCAAAAGCGTGACCAGCGGCGAGCTGATGTACACGCGCGTGAGGAACGCGATGCAGAAGATGAGCGGATAGTTTCAGTGGGGCTGATCCAAAAAGTCGGTACCCGACTCTTGGATGCCGCTCGCAGTGGTCATGAGCGCGACGGTACCACCGACCATGAGCAGTCCGTAAAGCGTCGTGCCGTTTGCGCCCGTCGGTGTGGGCACCGAGTCGCGCAGGCAGTCGGCGTACGTGTAGCGAGTAGTTCGTTCAGTAGTGTGTTTCATAGTCATGTGTATCACCTTCTTCCACCTCTTCGCGAGGTATGGGTGGCTACTTTACCCAGCATTTGTGCGTGCTCTATGAACTTCATCGACCAGGTACATTTCGGCCAAAGGAAGGGCATGAAATCGGCTCGGAATGGGCACATCTCTTTCACGTCATATGCGGCCAATGGGCATAATTCGGGCATATCGGGTTCACCGTTTGCGGAAAATGCCTGTTCAAAAGGTTGTCATTTGAACAGGAGAAATGTTTCGTCGACTATTGCAATCGCCCGGGTGCCGCGCGGGCGTGCGTTGCTGTCTCGTTATCTTCAGGAGAGTTGCCCCGTGCTCAAACGCACGACTCAGGCGCTTCCAACTGCCAAGATGCGCCAATTAGTCCAAAACGCCGCACTGCAAGACGAACGCCTTGGTGAAGCGGCCGTAGGGCTGTGCGATTGACAAGCTGAAGCCATGCATGTCGGCGATGCGCTTGCAGATCGAGAGGCCCAGGCCGCTGCCGCCAGCAGAGGACGAGCGCGACGCGTCACCCTGCATGAATGGCTGGAACAGGTCGTCGGGTGATTGCATGATGGGGACGCCCGTGTCGGCGACTATGACGTAAGCGACGCCGGCTTGGCGCATGAGGATAAGCGCGATTTCGGTGCCGGGACCGTTGTGTTTGATGGCGTTGGCGATGAGGTTTGCGACGAGGCGCGAGAACTGCAGCTTGTCAGCATCGATGACACAGCGGTCCTCGGGCACGTGCACCGAGAAGTGCATACCCGCATCCTCGATGTCGGTGTAGGCCACGGCCGCCTCGTTGAGCAGCAGCTGCGGGAGGTCGATCGGCTCGCGCTGCAGTGTGAAGTTTCCGCCACCGAGCTTCGTGTAATCGAACACCGACGAAACCAGGTCGCCCATCTTGTCGGACTTGTCGCAAATCGACTGCAGGTACTCATCGCGCATGGCCTCGTCGCGTACGAGGCCGTCTGACAGCGCATGTGCCATGCCCGAGATCGCCATGACCGGCGTGCGCAGGTCATGGGCGACATCGGTGATGAACTGGTTGCGCTGCTGTTCGATTTGGGCCAATTCACGTTCGCGCTGTTCCTGCAAGCCGCGCACTTTGCGCGTCACCATGCGCGCGAACACGAGGGCTCCCACCACAACAGGAGTGGCCAGCAGCAACAGCATCGCGATGAAAAGGCCCACCGCAACCGACTGCGAGACGAGGCTGCCGACTTGGGCGTAGTCTGCTTGCGACATGGCTTGGATAAGCGAGATGGTCCACTGAATGAGCGATATGACGGAGGTCGTCTCGTACGATTGGGGGCTGTTTGTGGCGGCGAGCGCTTGGAGCAAGGGTATGAACGTGACGCTTTCGAGCCAAACGACTGCCGATTCGGCGAGCATGACGAGCAACAGCACGACGATGAAGCGGCTGATGAGATAGAACGCGAGGTTGTTCTTGCCAGAGCGGGTTGAGAGGTCGCCGCTTGCTTTGTCCTTCGCTCTGCCTTTCCTCGCCATCGTCGTTACCTTTCGAGCCGATAGCCAAGGCCGCGGATGGTCTTGATGTAGGCCTGGGGGTCATCGGCGAGTTTCGAGCGCAGCTTGCTGATGCAAACCATGACGCTGTTCTCGGCGGCGATGTAGTCTTCGTCCCATCCGCATTCGTAGATCTGTTGCTTGGTGAACACACGGCCAGGGTGCTCCATCAGCAAGGCCATGATGCGGTATTCGACGGAAGTCAACTCGATGGGTTGACCGGCTTTCGTGAGCAGGCATGCCTCGGGGTCGAGCTCGAGGTCGCGACACTTGAGTGTGAGCACCGTGCGCTGGGTTTGCCGCTGGGGTAGGGCGCCCTTGGCACGGCGGATGTTGGTGTTGACGCGCGCAACGGCTTCGAGTGGGTTGAACGGCTTGACCATGTAGTCGTCGGCACCGAGGTTCAGGCCAAGGATTTTCTCGGGGTCCTGCCCCTTGGCGCTCACCACGATGATGGGCACGTCGTCGCCCTCGCGCACGCGCTTGAGCACCTGGTAACCATCGAGCTCGGGCATCATGATGTCGAGCAGGCATAGGTCGATTTCCTGGGATTCGAGCGCTTCGAGTGCTTGCAGCCCGTCGGCTGCCTCGACCACTTCGTATCCGGCGTCTTCCAGATACAGTCTCAGAACGCTGCGGATGTCCCTTTCGTCATCGGCGACCAGGATCTTGTATGCCACGTCTGTTCCTTCCTGTGAAAGCGAACCAAAAGGATGTCCTCTTGGTTCGCTTTCGATACTACGCTTCCAGTGCTTTTGGCGCAATGTAGCGGCTATTCTTCGGCTGCTTCGGTTTCGTCGGTCACAGCTTCGGCAGGTTTATTGACTGCAGCTTCGTTTGATTCGACGGTTACAGCTTCGGTGGCAACAATCTCTTCAGTCTCGACGCTGTCGTTCCACACGGGGGCGGGGGCATCCGCAGCTGCAAACGGCGGGATGGGCGGCTGGTCCGTGGAGACGTACGGCGCGTAAGCCTGCTGGCCGTTAGGAGCGTAAGGCGCATAGCCTTGCGGGACAGCTGCAGGTGCGGGAGCCGGCAGACCGTAGCGCAGCTTCTCGTACAGGGCGGCGTTGGTCTGGCTCTGGTACGGGTTCACGTAGAACAGGCCCAGGATACCCAGCGTCATGGCCGACAGGATGTTCCAACCGAGGAACGAGAGGTCGAGGACGAACGCGTTCCATTTCTGGCCGGTCATCATCTGCTTGCTCTCGGCGAATGCACGTTCCTTGGTCATGGTTGGATCGTCGGCGAACAGGTAGGGCATCATGCGGTACTCGTAAGACTTGACGATGCCGGGGATGATGAATAGCAAGCTCCAAGCGATGATGCAAAGGTCGCGGATGAACAGGCCTTTCACGGTGTTCTTATAGTTGGTGTCGAAAGCGTGCGCCACTTCTTTCACTTCGGAGGGCTGGTTGAGGTTGCGCAGGAAGAATCGCTGCGAACCCACTTCGAGTGGGTTGAAGATGAACGCGTCGAGAGCCAACACTAGAGCGAAGATGACCAGGAACAAGAACAGGAAACTCAATCCGAAGAAGAACGCTCCGAATCCGGTCGCAGCAGGGGATGGGCTCTCGATTTCAACCGAGTTGCCTTCTTCGTCCTGGATGCTGAGCTTCTCGTCGAGGTCGTCGATGACGATGTCGATTGCGTTGCTGTTGGAATCGTCGGTGCCGTCCACATGTACGTGCACCGAAGACGGCGCGTCGCTGTCGTATGACGTGTCGCTATAGTACGTTGCTGCGTTGGTTCTGTTGGCCATCGTGCTCGGAACAGAGCCGAAGCTGCCATACCCGCCCATGAGCGCGGCAAGCAGCAGCCCAACAAGCACCGCTTTCCAGTAGTTCGCCTTGAAGGCGATCTTCGCTTTATCTTTGAGTTCCTTCCGAGTCCACATGGTCTGCCTCCTGATAGGTCTTGCGTATTTCGGCATGGTCACACGATACGGCGCCAACCTTTCGTCAACCTAAAGGCGAACCTTTCCGTTTCCTTAAACATGTCGGGTGGGGCAGCGCGCTACGCCCGATGTTTCAGCGTGCTTTCAGCTTGCGTGTTTACTCTGGTTTCACGATACGGCAAATCTGCAAGAGAGAGATGAGGGTGCAGATGAAAGGCAAGAAGGCAATTCGCGTGGCGCTCGATGTGGCGCTGACGCTCATGATAGTTTTCGAGATGCTCATCCAGTTCACGGGCGAGTTCTTGCATGAGGTGGTCGGGTTCGCGTTCTTCGCGACGATCGTTGCGCACATCCTGCTGTCGATGTCGTGGGTCAAAAGCACCGCGCGCGTCGCGAAAACCGGGAAGCTCACAGCGCGGCGCACTGCCCTTGCGATTGTGGGCGTTCTGCTTGCGCTTGCGACGGTTGTGCTTGCTGTCAGCTCGATTGCAATCAGCGGGCTGCTTGCGTCGGCTGGTTTCGTATGGCCCATCGGCACATATGCGATGTGGGCGACCGTGCACACCGTCTCGTCGTATTCGCTCTGCGCGCTCGTGGTCGTGCATCTCGCGATGCACTGGGCATTTCTTGCGAACGCCTTCAAGGTTCCGTACGACCCATCCCGTCGCCGCGCCATCAGCACTGGTGTGAATGCGGTAGCCGCCCTTGGCGTCGTTGCCCTTGGTGTGACGGTGGCTGGCAAGACGTTGCCGCAGGTGGCGAGCTCTGTTGTCGAGAGGGAAACGACGGGCTTTTCGGGTGACCAGCTGAGCGATGTTTCAGAGACGGCGCCGGTGCAGGCAACGAATGAGGTCGAGGTTCAGTCGAGCGGACATGGCAAAAAGTCGGGCGAGAGCGGTGCGTCCTCGAGCGCGTCTGCAACCGCACCTGGATCGTCCAGCTCGTCAGCTGCACCCCAGGTGTCTGAATCGACCAACGCGGCCGATGCGGATGGGTTGACCAGCGCGACTACGACGACTGTGCCTTCGCAATCGACCACTGAGAGCGCGACGGCTTCGGCTTCCATCTGCACGCTTTGCCGCAAGCAGTGCCCGCTGAGCGCGCCGAAGTGCGACAAGCCCTACGCAGCCGGCTTGATATAGGCGCAATGCGCGGGAATGTCGCCCGATGCGGCGGACAAGCCCTACGAAGCCGGCTTGATTTAGTTGCGGATAATCGGGCGTAGTTGCTCAGCGATTCTCGTGGAAAACGACTTTGCAATATGGTTTACTTTGAGCAAGGTCTCTCACACGAGGAAGGATGCATCATGGCAGAGCAGTTCAGCTTGGAGTGGGCGAAGGGCATCATCGACGACAACGTGCAGAAGGCGCAGACCTTCATCGACGATCCGGAGCAGATCAACGGTTTGCTCGAGGAGCTGCAGGCGAAGATGGAGGGGCTGCCCGACACGGTCTCGAAGGCATTCAACAACGTGCCGGTCATGGCCGACATGGTCAAGAGCTACGTGACTCGCGAATACACCGATGTTTCTCCCAAGGTCATCATTTCGCTCGTCGGCGCATTCGTCTACCTGGTGAAGAAGAACGACATCATCCCCGATAACGTTCCGGTTATCGGCTTCGCTGACGACTTGGCCGTCGCCACGGTCGCGATGGCGATCAACGAGCCCGAGCTGACCGCGTTTGCAGCATGGAAGGCAGACAAGGTTGGCGAACCGATCGACCTCGTTCCCGTGGAATCGCTCGAGCCCGCTGCGCCTGCCGACCAGGCTCAACCCACACAGCCTGCTCAGCCGACCCAGCCGTCGGTGCAGGCATAGCGAACTGAAGGTGTAGCCGATCCAGTTAATTCAACGATGCAAATCCTACCGGCCGGTTCGACGATGCAAGCCGATCCGGCCGGAGCTTTTCCGTATCAAATGAAAGTTCAATCGATGAGCAAGATAATCGAGATTCGTAGCGGCGGGCAGAGCGGCGCCGACCGTGGTGCCATGGATGCGGCGCGTCACTGTGGCATTCGTGTATCCGGTTGGTGTCCGGCAGGTGGTTGGGCAGAGGACTATCCCGACCCGCCTGGCGTAATGGCGTTGTATCCCGAGATGACCGAAACGCCTTCGGCCGATGTCATCCAGCGAACCGAATGGAACATCCGCGACTCGACGTGCTGCATCGTGTTCAACGCCCATGCATCAGACATGTCGCCGGGGACGAGCGCTGGCTATACGTTCAACGAGAAGTACGGCGTTCCCCATTTCGACATCTGGCTCGATGGCCCCGATTCGATTGACCAGCAGATCGATCGCGCCTGCGACTGGCTGCGCTCGCTCGACGACGACGCTATCGTGCTGGGCATCGGCGGTCCCCGCGCGAGCGAGTATCCAGGAATCTATGAGATTTCTTACGGTGCGACCAAGACGTTTCTTGCCGAACTTGGCTGACGGTCGAAGGCTTATTGCTTAGGTTGCCGCAGTTGCCTCTGAAACAGAAAACCATCTTGCACAAAAGAAAAGACCGCCATATCTATCTATTCGCCGCGATAGCACGCGGGGGCGAAGAAGACCTCGTCGAAGAAGCGACGCGTGTTCTCGGCGCCCAACGCCTCGGTGAACAGGTCGGTCGACACGCCGCCCTCGTCGATGAGCCGATCGGCGTAATCTTTGTTGAGCTGCCATTTGCGTTTGAGGTCTTCGCCCGAAAGCGGCGATGCGTTTTGTTCCATGTCCATGAACAGCTGCAAGGCCTCGAGGAACCGACACATCGCGAACTCGTCTTGTTCGCGGCTCGGCGCCTTCGCGATGCACACGGGGCGGATGTCGTCGTACCAACATGGCCGCGTGGGGAAGTCGGGCATGTCGTCCCAGCTCGACGAAAGTGCCGCGAATGACTCGATGCCACGGCAGTACGTTTCGTCTCGATGCACGGCCAAATCGTAAAGCTCGATGAGGAAGAAGCGCTTGTCACCCGAGTACACGTAGTCGGTCGAGAACAAGGGCAGGTTTTTCGCATACGGTGTGATCACAAACGAGCTCAGCTGGTTCTCATCGGCTTCCTTGACGGTCATGACGAGCAGGTTTCCCACGCCTTCGATGTCGAAGCGTCGCGCGTGGTGTGGGCGCCCGCCGATGACGGGACTGGCAAGGATTTGGTCAACTGGCTGCTCGTTCACAGCGTAATGCTTGCGCAACATCGAGAGCCCCGCTTCGATGCGCACGTCGATCATCTGCGCGTTTTCCTCGCGTGGAGCCATCGCAGCGCCGAGTATCGCGCGTGATTCGCGGTACTTGCACAGGCGCTCGATGTCCCGTTCCCTTACATCGTCGAGGCGCGTCAGATCCGAATTGTGCCGAAGGTCTGCCAACTTCACCTTGGTTGCGAGCGGGTTGTTCTTGAGAGCGCGCACGTAATCGAGGTAGGGCACTCCCTCTGGATGGGTGAGCATCTCAAGTGCTTCGACGGCTTGCTCCGATATGCCCAGTGCGCGCAGGTCATCGGGGGTCTTGCCGCAGTCTTCCATCACGTCGTGCAACAGTGCGACGACGGTCTCGTCCTCGGTTTCCATTTGTTCCGCGAGGTGCAGTGGATGGTTGGCATACGGAATCCCGCTCTTGTCGAACTGCCCCGCATGGGATTCGAAGCAGTAGCGCAGGGCCTTTTTGGTGATGGGCGTGTAAAGCATCCGCTCTTCCTCCTTGTGCTGGCGGGTCGTTCGGTTGTTCGATGTCTTCACTTTAATCTAGCAGTTTGCCGCCACCAGTCCAAGGTGCTGGACAGTTTTGACTGTCTAAAGCCTTGTTGCCTCGCGAAACAAAACGGAGCGGACCTTTCGGCCCGCTCCGCATCTAATCAATGTGTCAGTCGCTCGTTTAGCGGCAGATCTCGGCGAGGAAGATTGCCTCGAGGTACAGCTGGATCGAAACGCTGCCGGGCTTCTCGGCGTTCTTCTTCTCGACATAGGCGAGCAGCGCATCGGAGATGTGGCCCTGGTCCTGAGCCTCGATGACCTCGTACACCTCGGCACCGGCGGCCTTCAGCTCGTCCCAGCTCATGTCGAGCTGCGTGAAGCAGTAGAAGTCCGGCTTCATGCCGATTGGCACGCGGGCCATGCCCATGACCTTGGTGGTCAGCGTGCAGCTCTCGGGGATCATGCACTCATGGCGCATCTTGTACTCGGCGCCGTGCTTGACGATATCCTGCAGGCGCTCGGCGTTGATGTCGATGTAATCATGCCAGCTGCACGAACCGGAACCGGTCGGCATGAGCTTGCCGGGGTTGATGTGAGCGTTGTCGTCCTGCTTGTGGATCAGGATCTTGTTGTCGGTCGTGATGGCGATGCTGTTGGCGCCGATCGGGTTTGCGCCGAGCATGAGCGACAGCGGGTAGATGACGCCGAAGTCGTTGTAAATGTAGCTCGAGCCCTTGAACTCGATGATGCCCTTTTCGTTGCGGTAAACGTACGGGAAGGAGTAGAACGTCGCGAGCAGGTCGTAGTACTCGACCATACCGATGGTTGCAATCTCGGTGTCGGGCTTCAGGTCGCTGTACATGCCGCAGATGCGGTGGTTCTCGAACTGGCCGGGTTCGACCTGGCCGAGTTGATGCTCGAGCATGATCTTCGAGTACTTCTGGAAGCGCTCGGGGATCTGGTAAGGATCGTCCAGAACCTTGAGGCCGATGTCGGTCGTGCGCAGACGGCGGTTCACGCTGTCGGATGTGTAGTAGTGCATGTTCTCGGCACCGTCGTTGTAGTCACGGGTTTCAAACCCGGCGTTGATGTCAGTTTGCGACAGATCGGGATTCTCGCGAATAGTATCTGATTCCATTACTGTCATGGTAGATCTCGCTTTCTTTCTGTGTATTCTTTGCCCCTTGTGTGTACCAAAAATGATGTGAGCACATGGCGAGATAGTCTAGTACAACGGTGGGTTTGCCGCAATGGATGCACAAAAATGATTCGAAAGAACTAACTAAAAAAGGGACAGTTCAATTTTGGTTAGTTTTCGCGTCGAATTGATCGATTAGGCAGTCTCGCCTCCGCAGCTCGATCCGGCGCCTGCGGTGCAGCCATAACAGTGGTTGGCGAACACGATTGGACGCGAGCCGGGCGCGGCTTTCGCCAGGTCGAAAATCGTCGTCTCGCCCTCGACGCGCAGGCCGAGTGCTTGGTTGAAATCGCAGTCGTACAACTTGCCTTCCCAGTCGACGCTCACCTGGTCGCGGCACATCATCGATGCCGTGGTCGCTGGATTGAATGCGCCGATGAGACGGTTCATGTACGACTCGAGGTTGCCCTTGTTGTTGAGCGCTTTCGCGAAACGTCCGCTTGGGTTGTTCGTGATGGCCACCAAGTTGGTGAAGCTCACGTCGAAATCGGCGGTGAGGCGCCTGCGGTATTCGCGCTCCATGGAGGCTTGGTCGGGCGGGAGCGTGGCCGTGGGCGGGTTGTAGACGAGTGTGATTGGGCGGCCACCGTCGCCGTAGCCGACTTCGTTGAGCAAGCGCAGGCCTTCGATGCTGCGCGTGAACGTGCCGTCGCCGCGAATCTTGTCGACGTTGCGCGCGCTGTAATACGGAAGCGACGCGAACAGCGTTGCGTCAACGTCTGCATAGAGCTGCGCGAAGTGCGCATAGTCTGGCTCGGTCAGGATGCAGAGGTTGGTGCGCACGATCGGCTTGACGCCACGGGCTTGCCACTCGCGCAAGAACCATTCGAGTTGGGGGTTCATCTCGGGCGCTCCGCCCGTGATGTCGACGGCAGAAAAGCCACCGCGCTCGAATGCCTCGAGGCAAGCTTGCATGACTTCTCGACTCATTTCTTCAGTTCGCGCAGGACCGCATTCGAGATGGCAATGCCGGCATGCGAGGTTGCAACGGTAACCGATGTTGATTTGCATGGTTGTCAGCGGCACGTTCGTGATGCGGTCGCATTCGGGCACGACCTCGATGAACGGCTGGAAACTTTCCATTACTTCCTCGACAGATCTTTCTGCCATGATTACCCTCTCTCTTGATTTCATGCAGCGGCTTGGGCGGTCGAGCGCGTTTCGGCTCAACCACCCGCCTGTGCGCTGATGGTGGTGCTGTTACAGTTCCTGGTCCTTGATGATCTTGAGCGCCTGGACACCGTGGGCGAGAGCCGCGCCGCCGCGGATGGCGTTGGTCACGTGGAAAGCTTCGGCAATCTCGTCTTCGCCGCAGCCTTTCTGCAGGCAGGCATTCGTGTAGGCGTCGATGCAATACGGGCATTGAACTGCGGCCGCAACGGCGAGTGCGATCAGCGACTTCTCACGGGAGGTGAGGGCACCGTCCTCGAAGACGGAACCGTAGTAGGTCATGAACTTGTTCCACAGGTCGGGCGAGAGCGCGCCAACACCATCGGGAGAGAAGTTGGCAAGGTCAGCGGGGTTGTAATAGGTATCCATGACATGTCCTTTCGGCGGCTTGGATTGACAATATCGATTATAAGACATAGTCAAGTAAAATGATACGACGTATTCCTAGGCGAGAGGATGTCCAAACTTTTAAGTCCACCTGCCTGAGGGCTACTACTGACGGAGCTTTTTGGGCATCATCCGCTAGTAGAACCACTTGTCTACGAGCATGGGCTCGGCGAAGCCCCAGTCCTCTTCGACGCCGCGCGCAGTGCGGATGAAATCGACCTTTTCCAGAACATGGGCCGACGCCTTGTTCCCGACCGCCGTCGACGCCGTGATGATCTCGATATCGGTTTCGTCGTACAGGTAGTCCACCATGAGGCGCGTTGCTTCGGTTGCAAGACCCCGCCCCCAGAAGCTCTCGCGCAGGCGGCAGCCCACGCTGACCTTGTGCAGGCGGTCGCGCAGGCCGTAGAACTCGGCGAGGCCTGCCAGCTCGCCCGTCTCCTTCATGCGCACGGCCAGGATGAGCGACTCCTTGTTCTCGAAGATCTCGCTGTACATGTGGCGAATCGCCTCGTGGGCGTCGTCGAACTGCTTCTCGAACAGGAAAGCCGGTTCGTAACGCTGTACAAGCTGGTTGCCGACGAGGTCGCCAAGCGCCTCGGCGTCGGCGTCTACCACGCGGTCGAGCACAATGCGTTCGCCTTCGATGCTCGGGATTTCACCGAAGAGCTTCTTCCTGGCGGCGGCGTTGCTTGCTTTGGGGGATAGCGGCAAGGCCTCGTCTGCCGGCGTCGTTTGGATATGCCGGTTTTCGTACCAGGATTTCTTCTGGTCTTCGTATAGCGAGTATTTGCGCTTAGGGTCTTGACGCCGCTTGTCGTTCAAGTTCAAAATCCGCCCTTCATCTGTATTGTTGCGGTTAATTGTACGCCCTTTTTTACAGGGTTGCTTCCTTTGCTGCGCTGCCCTCGAATATGTACTAAGATAGTCTCTAGCATCAAGCGCAATTGTTCGTCAACCATGGAGGTGCATCATGCTCGTAAGCGCAAAAGACATGCTGAACGCTGCAGCGAAGGGCCATTACGCCGTCGCAGCCTTTAACACCAACAACCTCGAATGGGCCGCGTCAATCCTTGACGCCGCTGAAGCAACCCAGTCGCCCGTCATCATCCAATGCACGAGCGGTGCTGCCAAGTGGCAGGTTTCGTTCAAGGTCGTTGCCGACATCGTCAAGAACCTCGTCGAGGACAAGAACATCACCGTGCCGGTCGCCCTGCATCTCGACCATGGCACCTACGAGGACTGCCTGAAGTGCATCGACGCCGGCTTCACGTCGGTCATGTACGACGGTTCCCACGAGGAGACCTTCGAGATCAACCTTCAGAAGACCACCGACATTGTCAAGATCGCCCATGCCAAGGGCATCTCGGTCGAGGCCGAGGTCGGCGGCATCGGCGGTGTCGAGGACGGCGTCGCCTCCAAGGGCGAGCTGGCCGATCCGCAGCAGTGCAAGGCTATCGCCGACGTGGGCGTCGACTTCCTCGCTTGCGGCATCGGCAACATCCACGGTCTGTATCCCGAGGATTGGGAGGGCCTGTCCTTCGACCGCCTGCAGGAGATCAAGGACCTGGTCGGCGACCTGCCGCTCGTCCTGCACGGTGGCACCGGCATCCCCACCGACATGGTGCAGAAGGCCATCGGCATGGGCATCGCCAAGATCAATGTCAACACCGACCTGCAGGTCGTCTTCCCCAAGGCGACGCGCGAGTACATCGAGGCCGGCCTCGACCAGCAGGGCAAGGGTTACGACCCGCGCAAGCTGCTCAAGCCTGGTCGCGAAGCCATCGTCACCCGCGCCAAGGAACTCCTGTGCGACTTCGGTTCCGACGGCAAGGGCTGGGCGTAAGGGCGCAGCGTCTATCGACG
>JAZLCO010000032.1:0-40994 GCA_045614225.1 Eggerthellaceae bacterium
AGTGGCACAGCGCCGAGGGGGGCCCGGGGCAACCACGCTGCAACGCGCGTATATAATAGGAACATTGCAATCGAACCCGAACACGAAGGTATGCAGATGAAACCCTACAACCCACATGAGATTGAACCGCGCTGGCAGAAGATCTGGGCCGAGACCGGCCAGGACAAGGTGCGCGAAGACGGCTCCAAGCCGAAGAAGTACGTGCTCGAGATGTTCCCGTACCCGTCGGGCGACATCCACATGGGGCACGTGAGCAACTACACATACGGCGACGTGGCCGCGCGTTTCGCCCGCATGCAGGGCTTTGACGTGCTGCACCCGATGGGCTGGGACGCATTCGGCCTGCCTGCCGAAAACGCCGCCATCAAGCACAAGAGCCATCCCGCGAAGTGGACGTACGCCAACATCGACACCCAGCAAGCCAGCTTCCAGCGCATGGGCTTCAGCTATGACTGGGACCGCAAGGTCGTGGCGTGCGACCCCGAGTACTATCGCTGGGGTCAGTGGATCTTCCTAAAGATGTGGGAGCGCGGCCTGGTCGAACGTCGCAACTCGCCGGTGAACTGGTGCCCCGACTGCGGCACCGTGCTTGCGAACGAGCAGGTCATCGAAGGTTGCTGCTGGCGCTGCCATCACGAGGTCGAGAAGCGCGACCTGACGCAGTGGTACTTCAAGATCACCGACTACGCCCAAGAACTGCTCGACGACCTTGACCAGCTGGAAGGCTGGCCCGAGCGCGTCAAGCAGCAGCAGGCTAACTGGATCGGCCGCTCCGAAGGCGCAAATGTCGACTTCATCCTATGCGACAAGGAGGGCAACGCGCCCGCCGAGCCGACCGATGACGACATCATCACCGTGTTCACCACGCGTGCCGACACACTGTTCGGCTGCACGTTCTTCGTGCTGGCCCCGGAATACCGCGATTTGCCCGAGATGGTGGCCGGCATGCCCAACGAACAAGCTGTCCTGGACCTAATCGAGGCTGCCAAGAAGATCACCGCCGTCGAGCGCGCCCAGGGCGACCATGAGAAGCATGGCGTGTTCACCGGCCGTTACGTCGTGAACCCCATCAACAACGAGAAGGTGCCCGTTTGGGTGGCTGACTACGTAGTGGCCGATTACGGCACAGGCGCGGTCATGGCCGTACCGTGCGGCGACCAGCGTGACTTCGAGTTCGCTAAGAAGTACGACCTGCCCATCATTCCCATCATCCTCGAAGAGGGCGACCCGCTGTATCCGCAGCTTGCGGGCGTGCAGGAGCGCGTTGTGACGACTGTTGACTGGGATGCTGCGATGGAAGCTGAGGGCATCCTGGTGCAGTCAGGTCCCTACACCGGCCTGGTTGGCGGCAAGCATTCTGAGGGCGAAGATGCCTTTGTCAAGGCACTCGAGGAGATGGGGCGCGGCCATCGTACGGTCGAGTTCCGCCTGCGTGACTGGCTGATCAGCCGCCAGCGCTATTGGGGCAACCCGATTCCTGCTATCCACTGCCCCACCTGCGGCGTGGTGCCTGTGCCTGAGGAAGATCTGCCTGTTCGTTTACCCGAGGACATCGACCTGGCAGCCGGCGAAACATTGGCCACGCATGAGGGCTTCGTTAAATGCACGTGCCCGAAGTGCGGCGGCGAAGCGCGTCGCGAGACCGACACGATGGACACGTTCACGTGCTCGAGCTGGTACTACCTGCGCTACACCGACCCGCACAACGACACTGCACCATTCGATTCGGCCAAGACGAACCGTTGGATGCCAGTCGACCAATACATTGGCGGCATCGAGCACGCCATCCTGCACTTGCTGTACAGCCGCTTCTTCACGAAGGTGCTGCGCGACATGGGCATGCTCGACTTCGACGAGCCGTTCACCAACCTGCTGTGCCAGGGCATGGTGCTCGATGCGAACGGCGAGGTCATGAGTAAATCGAAGGGCAACGTCGTGTCGCCTGAGGACATGATCACCGAGTACGGTGCTGACGCCGTGCGTGCTGCCATGCTGTTCATGGGCCCGCCCGACAAGGAGAAGCTCTGGAACGAGGACGGCCTGGCTGGCATTTACAAGTTCCTGAACCGCCTGTGGCGCATCGTGTGCGACCTGGTGGGCAAGGCCGACGACAAAACGTTGTATGACCCCGAGGTCGAAGCATCCGGCGCGCATGGTAACGCCATGGAGATGAAGCGCGAACGCCATCGCGTCGTGGGCAAGGTCACGGCCGACATCGAGCGTTACAACTTCAACACTGCGCTTGCCGCCATCATGGAGCTCGCTAACGTCGCAGCAGCGTTCCTGCGCCTGAAGCCCGCAGAACATCGCGTTAACTGCGAGACGGGCGGACCGCTCTGCGCCGACGTGGCCGAAACGATCGTCAAGCTGATGGCGCCCATCGCTCCGCACTGGGCCGAAGAACTGTGGCACACCGTGCTCGAGCACGAAGATTCAGTCCATGACCAGCCGTGGCCCGAGTTCGACCCTGAGCTGGCCAAGGCCGACGAGGTCGAGCTTGCTGTTCAGGTCAATGGTAAGGTGAAGTCGAAGATCATGGTCGGCGCCGAGGAGGAAGAGGAGCCTATCAAGGAGAAGGCGCTTGAGGCCGTTTCGCGCGCACTCGAAGGCTTGGATGTCAAGAAGGTCATCGTGATCAAGGGCCGCCTGGTCAACATCGTGGCTAAATAAGCAACGTTTTTGCTTGAGTGACAGAAGCGGCGGGCTCGTTGCCCGCCGCTATTCTTTTGTTCTATATCTTGGTTAATGAGGCGTTTTCCCTATTCAAGTGCGTATTCGATCAGTTTTACACAGAGATCAGGGAAACTAATTCCTGCCGCTTTCGCAGCATCTGGTAGTAGTGAGGTTGCTGTCATACCAGGTATTGTGTTTGTCTCGAGAATCCAAGGCTTTCTATCAGCATCGATGATGAAATCGGAGCGCGACACTCCCCTACAACCCAGCGCCTTATGGGCTTTGATTGCATAACTTTGTACGAGTTTGGTCATTTCGTCATCAAGCGGGGCCGGGCAGATATGCTCCGATCCACCAGCTGCGTACTTCGATTCGAAATCATACGTCGCACCCTTGAGCGGAACGATTTGGATGACGGGAAGCGCGTATGCATCGTCGTTCCCAAGAGCCACGCAGGTGTATTCGGGACCAAAGATGAATTTCTCGACAACAACAAGATCGTCGATTTCAAACACTGCTTTCAGGGCAGGCTCAAGCTGGTCTTCTGTTTGCACGATCTCAACGCCAATTGAACTACCTTCGGTAGCTGCCTTCACAACGCACGGCACACCGATTGTTTTCTTGATTTCTTCGGCATCGTATCCATCCGGTTTATAAAGGGTCATGGAAGGAGATGTCGGGATGCCGGCATGTTCGTACAGAATCTTAGATTTTGCTTTGTCCATAGCGATAGCACTGGCCTGAACACCTGGGCAGGTGTATGGAATTCCAAGGAGTTCGAGCATTCCTTGGAGGGTGCCGTCTTCCCCGCCCTTTCCATGGGTGCAAAGGAATGCAACATCGAAGTGTTCGTCGATAAGACGCTTCAAGTCTTCTTTGTTTGCGGGGTCTATCCAAGTGATGTCGAACCCTGCGGTTTCGAGAGCGCCTCGCGCACCTTCACCAGATTTGATCGATATCTCACGCTCTCCACTCGTTCCACCAGCAAGCAGTGCAACTTTGTATTCCTTTGGATTGATTGTCATGAAGGCTCCTATCGCTTCATTGAGCTTTTCAAAAGGCTTCGCACAGTATATCAGGCATGAGAGTTCATAAGATGATGGAGGCTTTCAAGTCTCATGTTTCACGTGAAACACCATCAGAAGTTAAGTGATTATAATCGTGGCATGAACACCCAACTTAAACATCTTTCACTTGAATCATTCGAGAGCCTTATTGTCGAAGCTGGTCTCCCCCGCTTTCGTTCCGATCAAATCTTGTCATGGGTCTACGAAAAGAATGTTTCGTCGTATGACGAGATGACCAACTTGCCGAAGACAATGCGCGAACAACTTGCTGAACTTGTCCCTCTGGCAAAGCCAACTGTCGTTGACAAGCAGATCTCTGTTGACGGGTCTCGAAAATACCTCATCCAATTCGAGGATGGTGCATTGGTCGAAACGGTTGGCCTTCCCAACGATGATGGTAGATTGTCTGTCTGCGTATCAAGCCAATCCGGATGTGCCATGAACTGCGCCTTTTGCGCAACTGGCCGAAACGGCTTAAATAGAAGCCTCTACCCAGGAGAAATCGTCGATCAAGTCCATATTGTTCAGAATGATTTTAATGAACGCGTTACCAATGTCGTCGTCATGGGTCAAGGCGAACCGTTTGCCAACTACGACAACACACTCGCTGCTTTGAGAATTCTCAATCATCCCAAGTTCCTCAACATCGGAGCGCGTCATATAACTATATCTACATGCGGTTTGATTGCAGGTATCAACAAACTCGCACAAGAGCCCGAGCAGTTCACCTTGGCTGTATCCCTACATTCCGCAATACAAGAAACAAGAGATTCGATAATGCCCGGTGTTTCGAAACAACCATTGGCAGAGCTTCATGAAGCCTTAGCTGACTATACCAAGCGCACAGGGCGCCGATTCAGCTTTGAATTCGCACTCATGGACGGGATCAACACCTCGGTAAGGGAAATCGAAGCCCTCTACCAATACGGCAAGGGCCTTCTTTGCCATGTTAACTTGATTCCCTTGAATGAAGTTGAGGGCTCCCCTTTCAAGCCGGTTACACGCAAAGTGCTACTTCTCTGGCAAGAATCCCTTGAAATGCAAGGTATTGCATGTTCAATTAGAAATTCCCGAGGAAGCGATATAGCAGGCGCATGTGGCCAGCTTGCTTCTAAGCATTTCAATTCGTAACTCACGCTTCCCTCATATATAAAGAAAGGGCCTTTCGGCCCTTTCTTTTCTTTCGCTTTTACTTCTAACTAGCGCGTTGGGTTCGTCATAATCCTGAACAAGCGCTCAAGATCGGCTTCGTCCTTGAACTCGATCTCGATCTTGTTCTTGCCTTTCACACTCTTGATCTTAACGTTGGTTCCGAAGGTATCGGTCAAGGTGCGTGCAACGGTCTTGTAAGACTTCGGAGCCTTTTCCTTCTTTACGGGTTTCTCGTCCTTCTTGCCGGAGAGAAGACGTGCGATAGCCTCGGTTTCGCGAACGGAGAGCTGATCTTCAACGAGCTTGTCAGTGAGTTTGCGACGACCTTCTTTAGTGGGAACGGAAAGGATGGCGCGTGCATGACCCGCAGTTATACGTTCTTCGTAGAGAAGCTGCTGGGCATCTTCGGGCAATTCAAGAAGACGGAGAGCGTTAGCAATCGTCGAACGGCCTTTTGACACAGCTTGTGCAACTTCAGACTGCGTCATCTTGCCACGTTCCATCATCCTGCGATAGCCGTATGCTTCTTCGATTGGATTCAGATCGCTTCGCTGAACGTTTTCGACGAGAGCCAACATGATGGTTTCATCATCATCGGCTTCCTTGATATGAACAGGAATCGTTTTAAGGCCAATGTTCTTGCATGCTTGCCAACGACGTTCGCCGGCGATGATTTCGTATTTGTCCCCAACCTTGCGAACGAGAATCGGTTGCAGTAATCCATTCTTCTTGATGGATTCAGCAAGCTCTTCAAGCTCTTCTTTATTGAAGTTAGTACGAGGCTGATTGGGGTTCGGTGAAATGAGCTCGATATCGACTTCATTCGTCACCTGTGTCGCATCTTGTTTCACTTGAGGTTTCGATGCGGGGGTTTGAGGCGCTGTAGGTTGGACGCGTCGCTCAGTGACACTCTTGATAGTGATGTTGTCTTCCTTGCTGGAATAAACCTCAGCTTCAGCGGATTCCTCTTTGGTCTCCTCTGCAGGTTTTTCCTCTTTCTTTTCTTTGACAGGAGCAGGAGGTGCGACCTTCTTAGTCTCTTCCTTTTCGCTATCAACTGCTACACGCTCAACTGGTGATGCCTTTTCCTGTGGGAGGGTTCCATCCGCGCCGCCACCAAGCAGCGATCCCAAACCTCTGCCCAAACCACTTCTCGTTTTAGCCACGTTTCACCACTTCCTCTGCAAGATTCCTGTACGCTATTGCACCTTTTCCTGTAGGGTCATACTGAATGATGGGAATACCATAGCTTGGAGCTTCTGAAAGCTTTACAGTACGCGGGATAATCGTCTCGAAAACCTGACGCCCGAAGTAGTTTCTTACCTCTGCTGCGACTTGTCGTGAAAGGGTAGTGCGGCCATCGTACATAGTCAGCAAAATGCCATAGATATCGAGTGTTGGATTGAGGCGTGTTTTGACACGTTTCATCGATTCAAGAAGTTTTGTCACACCCTCCAATGCATAGAACTCGGTTTGGATTGGGATGATCAATTTGTCTGCTGCAACAAGAGAGTTAACGGTGAGCAAGCCAAGCGATGGGGGACAGTCGATAAAGATGTAATCGTACTTGCCCTTCATCATTCCCACTGCATCTTTCAATCTATTCTCTCGAGCCATCTCAGAAACAAGTTCCACTTCTGCACCAGCGAGATTGATGGTTGCAGGAACGAGGTCGACTCCCTCACATACATCCGGAACGATAACTTCTTCAATGGATACATCATTGAGCAAGACGTCGTAGATGCATTTTTGCAATTGCGACTTCTCGATACCAAATCCACTCGTGGTGTTGCCTTGTGGATCGAGATCGACGAGAAGTACTTGCTTTCCTAGCTCGCCAAGAGCAGCTGAGAGATTGATAGCTGTCGTTGATTTTCCAACGCCACCTTTTTGATTGATGATTGCAATGATTTTCGTTGCTCCCACAACATGGGTGAGAGGCTTCTTGTCTTTATAAGTGCGAAGAGGAGCCGGCTTATGCTTTTCCTGGCTCACTTCTACTTCACGTTCAATCACTTCAGCATCTTCGATGTCGAAGAAATCATCAGAAGCTTCATCTTCCTTTTCTTCGATTTCTTCTTCTGGCTGCTCGATTTCTTCCTTCTTTTCTTCAACTTTAGGTGGTTGTGCAGCCTTTTTGTCTCTTCTGAAACTATCCAGGAAACCCACGACGCCTCCTTCTGCCATCTGTATGTCGCACTATCTAACAAGATGTTTCACGTGAAACATCTCTTGTACCAATATATAAAGCTCCAGTTAAACTACGTTTTTTTGTTATAGAGGTTTTTTTTGCGCCATACCTTCTTGGCGGGGTAGCTTCGTTTTTGGTTCGTTTATTTTCTTGAACGTGATTATACGCCTTGTTGTTTCGTTGTCACATAATTTTAGCGTTCTATCTGAATTAATCGTCATTCCAACTAATTCTTCAATTCTCTTTGCATTCGAGATCTCTTCATCATCAACTTGCGCTTTATAGCAAATCAAAATCCCACCCTTTTTAAGTAGTGGACTAGCAAGCTCCATCAACACGGAAAGCTTCGATAAAGCCCGCGCGGTCAAAGCTACATATCGCTTTGACCGCGTTTTCGCTAGAAGCTCAGCCCGACCAGCAAAGGTGGATACTTGTCCTACCAAACCAAGTTCTTCAATGAAGTTGTCGAGTACCAACGTTTTCTTCAAACGTGCATCTATAAGAGTGGTTTCTCGTCCGGAAGCAATAGCCAACGGGATTCCAGGATAACCGGCTCCAGTACCCAAATCACCATACAAGCCATCAGGAGCCTGGTTGAGTTCATCTAATCCAACAAGTGAATCTTCAACATGTAAGAGCATGCCTTCTTCAACGGTATCAATACGAGTTAAGTTCATTGTCTTGTTTGCCTCGATGACAAGATCGAGATGTCTCTTGATCAACTCTTGCTGTTGAGAGGGGAGTGATTCAAACGTAGCCATTCGCACCCTTTCTTCTACGCAAAACAGCATACCCGAGACTAGAGAGTATCAAGAAGAATCATTAGCGTTTTTTCAAACCATGCAAGACAAGGCATTCGAGTTTGATGATCGATACATATACCTACTTATTATTTCTTAAATATCTTTTATTTTGTTTGACTGATTAAAGATGAAGCGGATGTCGTAGAAATCGTCTTTGAAATCCACTTTCAAGCGAAGCGCAGAAAGTTAGTTCAAAGCGATTTCCAGACGTAGCGGAATCTTTGGTCAGTCAAACAAAATAAAAGAGCCCGCAATAGCGGGCTCTAAGAAAAGATAGAGTAGGGAAGTGTTGTTACTTCACCGGCACGACAACGACGTGTCTTGCTGTTCCCTCACCTTCGGATGCCGTATCAACACGAGCATCATCCCTAAGAGCAACATGGATAATGCGGCGCTCGTACGGGGTCATAGGACGAAGCTTCACGCTACGACCCTGCGATGCTGCCTTGTTGGCAGATGAGCGTGCAAGGGACTCAAGCTTCTGACGCTGGCGATTCTTGTAACCCTCGACATCGATGATGACAGGGAACCTGAATCCAATCTTGCGAACCGTGATAGCAGAGATGATGAACTGAAGCGCGTCAAGCGTCTTACCATGGCGACCAATCAGAACAGCCAGATCATCGCCGGTGATATCGAGGATGAGTTCTCCTTCATCACCTTCATATTCGTCGATGGTTACTTCACCGACGTTGAAATACTTAAGAACGTCTTTCAAAGCAGCAATAGCAGTATCGGCAATATTGTCGAGTTCTTCATCGGTGAGGGCTGTAGGATCGTCTTCAACGACTTCTACTTCCTCGACCTCTTCCTCAATGAACTCTTCAATTTCCTCAGACATTTCGTCTCCTTATCTATATAGATAGTCCACCAATATTGAAGCTAGTTTCACGTGAAACAATTAGCGTTTCTTGGTGGGACGCTTCTTCTTGGTCTTGCGCTCGACCTCAACCTTGACGGGCTTGATTTCGATCTGAGCGTTTTCTTCAGCAGCAGCCTTGTTCTTGAGGTGACGCATGTACACCTGCTGGGTGATGGTTGCGATAATGCCGGAAACACCCCAGAACAAAAGAACGCCAGCGGGGGAGCTCCAACTAACGAAGAGCATCATGACGCCCATGATGATCGACATCATGTACATCTGATTGCGCTGCTGGCTGTCTTGGTTGTCGCGCTGCTGAAGCAACATCGGCAAGAACGTAGCGCCAACGAAGATGATGATGAGGATGCCGTAGGGGACGAATGCCGCAATGCCGTTCTCCATAACCTCGGACGGCGTGGCAGTCAGACTCGGGATGATGTTGTAGAACGTAAAAGTTCCCTCATAATCCGGCAGCCAGTCCTGAATGTTCCTGAGCACCTGGAAGAGTGCGATGAAGATGGGCATCTGGATGAGCATCGGAACGCAACTTGCAAGAGGGTTGAACTTGGCCTCAGCGTAAAGCCTTTGGGTCTCCTCGTTCATCCTTACCGGATCATCCGAATACTTTGCTTGGATTTCCTTGAGAAGAGGTTGAACCTTCTGCATCTGGAAGCTCGACCTCGTCTGTCCAAGCATCAAGGGCATGAGCAACAACCTGAACACGATTGTGAACAGGATGATTGCCAAACCCCAGTCCTGGGCAAGGAAGTAGAATTTCTCTACTAACCAGGCGATAGCCCACAATATCGCCTCCCATACACCATTAATCTGACCAATTTCCGCCATGTACCTTCCTTTCTCTATACCAAAGAAGTCCTGTTACTATCCTTTTCATGGGACTGGATCGTAACCGTGAGGACCTCCCGGACGGCAACGTGCAATGCGCTTGGCTGTTAGTTTGAACGCTTTCCAAAACCCGTATTTCTGGAATGCTTCGAGCCCATAATGAGAACAAGTTGGCTCGAACCGGCAACAGCCAGCCAGATGGGGGGATATGGCAAATTGATAAAAGCGGATGACCCATATTGCTATGAGTGAAAGGATGCTCTTTTTGCCCTCGGTGTTCACGTATGCTCCGTTACTGGAGTATTTTCTCTTTAACCAGCGCTTTTCTTAAATTCGAAAGCATCGTCTCATAATCAGCTTCCGAAACGTTGGAACGGGCGAGGAAAATAACGTCATAACCTGGAAATGGGCCGTTCAGATCTCTGCATAAAGCGCGCATCCGGCGTTTAGCCCTGTTGCGCCATACCGCATTCCCGAGTTTTTTCCCTGCAATAAAAGCAACACGACCACGAAGGTCGTGCTGTTTCTCGTTCCTCTTGATTATCACCATCACGTCTGGCGTTTTAACACGCCTACCCTCTGAAAAGAGGATTGAAATATCAGAGCTGGACTTTATGGTATCCAACGTTAGAGATGCTAGACGGTAAGGCGCTTGCGACCCTTGGCACGACGACGTGCGAGTACGGCACGGCCGCCCTTGGTCGCCATACGGGCACGGAAACCATGGCACTTTGCGCGCTTGCGCTTATTCGGTTGGTAGGTGCGCTTCATAGCAAAACCCTTTCAAACTGTGTTTTAGAGCAACCATGAAATTATATATCGGTGAATTCGCCAGTCAACAAATAACACACGTGTTCAAAACCTCTATACAACTCTCACCTTGGGTTTTGTCCTGACCACAATAAAATGTGGGGGAGTATGATAAACATACAATCTGTTGTTGATTCGGTTATCTTTGAGATCGGAAAACAGCAGGGTAGAGAACGATCTATTTATCTTTTCAATAATTCTTTTATATAAGAAATTAAGAATTGTAGTTGTAATAAAGACAGTTGAATTGGGGAATAAAAGCAAATTTCCTGCTCAATGACGTATTTTCCCTTCTTCGGGATGGTTGAAAACTCCCTTCTTTCTCAACGTGTAAAAAACTGGGGACAAACTTGTCCCCAGTAATTCATAGGTTTTCGAACATCCATCAAACGGTTTCTACACGCTTTTCCACAGCGGTGGTTCTACATTTCCTTAATCTTTCGCTTGATGTTCTCTATCTCTTCTCTCAGCTCTCTGTTCTCCTTGAGCTTCTCCTCGACGTTGGTGACCGAATACATGATGGTCGTGTGATCTCTGCCGCCAAAGCTTTTCGCAATGTAGTTGTAGGGGAGATCGAGCATTTGCCTGGATAGATAAATGGCAATCTGACGTGCATATACGATCTTTCTCGATCTTTTTTGACCGATGAGTTCGGAATGGGGGACATCGTAGTAGAGCTCAACCTGTTTTTGAATATCAGCAATGTTGAGCTTCTTCATCGCTCCGCCGGAGAAATGGTCCTCAAGAAGGTGTTTCACATCATCGACCGTCAGAGTTTCCGATCCGAAAGCGTTCATGTGATATATGACTTTGGTAACTGCGCTCTTGAGTTCCCGGATGTTGGAACTCGAGTTTTCAGCAATGTACAGCTCGATTTCCTCTGGAATATCGAAATTAGGCTGATCGCCGGTCATACGGTATTCCTCGACGAAACTTTTTATTATTCCAAGCTTTGTTTCCACTTCAGGAGGCTGGATATCGAACGTACCGCCGCTGTTGAACCTGCTCTGATAACGTTCGTCCATCGTGATGTTCTTAGGAGCTCGGTCTGCGGAGAGGACAACCTGCTTACCCTCATCGACCATCTTGTTGAAAATCTGGAACACGATGTCGAGTGTCTGCTCTTTACCTTGAAGGTACTGAATATCGTCGATGAGCAGCACATCTGCTTCTTGATAATAGTCCTTGAAAGTCCGGTAACTCGTCTTCTCCTTGTCATGCGTGACAGTTGCATCGACATAACCGCTCAGGAAGTCGGCTGAATCAACGTAAACCGTGCGCAGTTCCGGTCTCGTTTCGTTGACATAGTTTTGGATAGCGCGCATAAGGTGGGTTTTCCCCAAACCTGATTTTCCGTAGATGAAGAGTGGATTGAGAATTGATCGACCCGGCTCCTCTGCTACAGCGACCGACATCGAATATGCCATACGATTTGATTCGCCGATAACGAAGTTTTCGAACGTCAGCGTGGAGGTGGGGTTGAAGGGTTGGCTAACTTTCGGTTCGCTTTTAATAACCTGTTCATCAAGCTTTTCGACCAGCTTAGATGCTTGAGGTTGAGCATGATCCTCTTCAGCTACGTCTTGACGTGCCGGTTCGAGTGGCTGCTGAGTGATGGCAGGAGCAGCTGATTCCCTGTTTGCCTCCTGATTTACGTCCACTTCGATTTCGATCACATAGTCGACACCATGCATTTCCTTGAGCGCTTTATGCATGTAATCGACGTAATGGCGCTCTATCCATGTCTTGATGAAGTCGTTATCTGCAGTGAGAAGCAGGTAATCCTCGCTCATCACTTGCGGCACAATACGTGAAAAGAAGGCGTTCATCTGGGAAGTGTTGATGGTCGGGTCCTCTTTGATTCGACTGCGGATTTCCGCCCATTCCCTATCGATTTCTTCACTTTTCATTATGTTCTCCAAGCATGCGTACTTGAGGTCTTCGCTAATGTGGAAAACCAGTATAACGGAACGAATTAGAAATGTGGAAAACTATAGAGAAGAGACCAACTGTCTTCCCAATTCAGTTAAAACACGCTTCTGGCCAGCTGTTTTCTCAACAAGGCCAGCTTCTTCGAGTTTCCTTAGCGTATTGTAGGTCGTCGAATTTGCATTGCCGGTAAGCTCAACCAGATCGGTGACTCCCAGAGCTCCTTCCGCTGCAATAATGGTGATAAATGTGCGCTCGCGTTCTGAAAGGGGAATTGTTGGCATGATTACAGCAGGTGATTGCTGACGGCTTTCTTTCGAAGGCTTCTTTTCGAGACTGATCGTTACAACAGCGCCTGAGACGATATTGTCCTCGATGACAATTGAACCTTCGCGATCATCGAGATAGTCTTTCACAATAGGAAAACCCGAACCTACACCCCTGATGTAGTCTTTCATCGGCTCAATTGCAGATGAAAAACCCGGTTGCTGAGCTTTTTCCTTTTCCTGGATGCCAGGACCCTGATCCGCAAATCGGATGGTGTTTCCGTCGTCGAGAATCGAAACGACAATTTCCTTGAACCGCGCATGAATGAAATTTTCGGAAACCTCCCTGATCAGCGTGTAGGGAATCTTTCCACCTGCCAAGTGGGATTGCTCGTAGATCGTCGTAGTCAAATGTTCGATGAACTCGTTTGTAGCTGCTGGTTCCACTTTCGTGATGCGAGGTGCTGACTTCATATCGTCATAGAGAGCAACGCGAGCTATCGCGTCGACGAATGAGAAATCGAATTCCTTCTCAGTCGAGTTAGGGGAATCTTGATATGTCGCATCATGAGGCATGTATGGAAGTATAAAGCTTCGTTTCATCTTTCAAAATAGTTCAATGAAAGAGAAAGCCAATTTGATGTGGGGTATTCATAGTTATCCCCAAATTTTTCAAAAAAAGTGGAAAACGATGAAAAATCGTGAATCGATTTATCTGGATAAAGTCAAAAACTGTTGAAATCCATTATGAACAAAGTTAATGAATCAGTCATTTTCGAACATCGCTCGTCTCTGACAAGGGATTTGTCCCATTTGCTCCGATTGAGCAAAATTTTTATTTAAATTTTTTCTGAAGCGCTTAAAACCGTTTTGCAAAACCCCAGTTCAGAATTATAAGACTGATATGATAATTAACAAAATCGCAGGTAATCGCAGCGGGTGAATTAAAGAAAGAAAGAACTTGACAAATCCCGTGAAAAAGGGATTTCCACAATGTGAATCAGGTAAAACGGCAGTTATCCACCTTTTCCACTGATTTCAACCGAACAAAGGTTTTTCCCTTTCAACGTTTTCAAGAAAAATGGAAAAATCGTTTGGCTATATAATGTGAAAACACCGCATTCAAGGAGACGAAACCATGAGATTCAGCATCAATCAATCTGAGTTGCTCAACGCTTTGTCAATCGTGCAAAAGGGCGTGTCTGCCCGATCGACCCTCCCAGTGCTCGCCGGCATTTATGTCGAAGCAACTGGCGATCAAGTGACGTTCCAGACGACGAACCTCGAGTTGTCCATCCAATACACTTCGACGGCTCTTGTGGAAGAAGAGGGTAGGGCGGTCTTCCCCGGAAAGTTGATTGTCGATATCGTCAAGAACCTTCCTGATGCAGCGGTCCATATCGAGGCAACCGAAATGGACAGCGTTGTGACCTGCGAATCTTCCTCTTTCTCCATCAAATGCTTGAATCCCGCAGATTTCCCTGGTTTTCCGAAAGTTGCTGCTGAACAGCAGATCAAAATCCCGTTCGACACCTTCTCGAACATGGCCCGCAAGGTGTGCCGCGTCGTTTCCAAAGACGAAAGCCGTGCCATTCTGACAGGTGTGCTCATCTCTGCTGAAGATGGCATTCTCAAAATGGTTGCCACCGACTCGTATCGACTCGCTGTCACCGAAGCACCGCTTGCCGGGGCAGAGGAATTCAACGCGGTCATCGCCGGGTCTTTTGTTGCCGACCTTGCGAGCTTGCCTAAAACCGGTGACGACATCTCGTTTGCGCTGGCAGAAAACCAGATCATCGTCTCCTACCGCGACACAATGTTCGTCAACCGTCGCATCGAGGGTCGCTATCCCAACTACAAACAGCTCATTCCCGCATCGTATGAAACGCGTTGCATCGTGTCTAAATCCGCCTTCTCGTCTGCTGTAAGAAGGGCATCTTTGCTCGACCATTCAGGTTCCCAGGTGCGTTTCAGCATCAATGCGGCCAGTCAGACGATTCAGCTCACGACGGTTACCCAGGACGTCGGTTCGACTCAGGAAATCGTGAAAGCCCAGATAGAAGGCGCGGATGTGGAAATCGGCTTCAACAGTTACTACGTCAATGAAGGCCTTTCCGCGATCGATTCCGACGAAGTGGCGATAGAGATCCAATCCTCGCTCAAACCAGGCATTATCAAAGGTACGGGCGATGAGAACTATCTCTACCTCGTCATGCCCGTGAGGATTTAGATTCAACCGTCGGGATGCAACAGTGGACCTGAAAATCGAGAAGCTCAAGCTCTCAAATTTCAGAAACTATGACAGCTTCCTCCTCGAGGATGTTGGCACTCTTACGGTTTTCATCGGCGACAACGGGGTAGGGAAGACCAACATTCTCGAGGGAATTAACCTTCTCACGTCGTGCGAAACCTTGCGCCACGCCCAGATAAACCAGCTTGTTAAGGAAAACTGTACAGCTGCCAGGCTCGAAGCTTTTTTTACTGATGGAAACAGGAGCATCGATATAACGCTCGACTTGGAGCCTGGAAAAAAGAAATACCAGGTGAACGGCAAGGTTAAAAGCATTACCGATGTGAAGGGAACCTTGCCGGCGGTGTCGTTCACGCCAGACGATCTTGAGCTTGCAAAGAAAAGCTCATCTGTGAAAAGAAACGCGCTCGACGCTTTGGGAATGCAGCTTTCGAAGAGCTATCACGTGGTATACCGCGATTTCGAGAAGGCATTGAGATACAAGAACCGGCTTCTAAAAGAAGAAGCGGCTCCTACGCTTGTGGAAAGCATCAACGACACGCTCGTGATTTGTGCATCTCAGCTGTACTGCTATCGTGTTTCCCTGTTCAAGCGCATCATTCCTCTTCTTGAAAACAACTACCGTGAGATTTCCCGTTCCGATGAAAGCCTCACCGCGACATACACGCCATCATGGACTGGTGCTCCTTCTGAAGAGGCTGATGTGGTGAGGGATGATGTGCGCGAAGACCTTCAACGAGCGTTGACCGAGCGTATGGAAGAGGAGTACATGCGCCGCAAGTCCGTCGTCGGTCCTCATACGGATGTCATAACCTTCAACTTGGCGAACAAGGATGCTTCGCATTTCGCGAGCCAAGGGCAACAGCGTTCGATCGTGCTTGCATGGAAGCTCGCCGAGGTTGAGCTGGTGAAACAAACTCTAGGAACAACACCCGTGCTTCTTCTTGACGACGTCATGAGCGAGTTGGATGGTTCCCGTAGAGACAAACTCGTCGACTTCGTGACCGATGACATGCAGACGTTCATCACCGCGACCGACCTTTCGAGTTTCAATGAAAATCTTCTCGAGCGAGCTCGGGTGATCAGGTTATGAAGAAGCTCGGCTACGATTTGGAGCTCATGATTGCCCGACTGTCGGGAAATGACGAGCAAGCGCGCATCAATCTCAGGGCCCACCAAGTTCGCGACCGTTACAAGCAGGCGCTCGAAACGGTTTACAAAAATCAAGCTCCTTTGTTCCTCGCTCACACCAACAACGTCTACATCATTAAAAAAGATGGTGTGAAAACTCTCATCGTTTACGTCGACGATTCTATTTTCGCTGCTGAGCTCAACGCGCAACGCGAGCTCATACGATTGAAGCTGCTCGAATTATTCGGTGAGGAAATCGAGCAGTTCGATATCCACGTTTCACGAGGTGATTACAAGCAAAACCATCCCTACATCATAGAAGACGAGGAAAACGGTCGAATAGACATCGAATCTGCGACGCTTGATGAAGAAGAAATCAAACGCGTTTTAGAGACAAGTTCTGTAATCGAAGACGAAAAAGTGCGAAAAGCTTTAGAAAGCGCTATGCAAGCAAATTTCAAATTGCAGAAAATCGAGAGTGACCACCAGCACGTGGAAAAGAAAAACTAGGCTTAAAACCGACCTGAACCCCCTTAGAATCGAAATTCGTAGATGTTGTGGCGCTAAATAGTGCCAAGCCACAACATGTGGTACAATTGTTCGGCTTATAGAACTCCAGTTCATGAGCCAGTTTATAAACGTAGCTGAAACTAAGGAGCAAACGTGGCAGATTCCCCAAGCAGCTATGGCGCTGAAGACATTCAGGTTCTCGAAGGCCTCGAAGCAGTCCGCAAGCGTCCGGGCATGTACATTGGCTCGACGGGTCCGCGCGGATTGCACCACCTTGTTTACGAAGTGGTGGACAATTCCGTCGACGAGGCGCTCGCCGGCTTCTGCACCCAGATCACGGTAACCATCCATCCTGACAATTCCGTCACGGTAGTCGACAACGGCCGCGGTATCCCAGTTGAGAAGCACAAGAAGGAGAAAATTCCGACCGTTGAAGTGGTTCTCACCATCTTGCACGCCGGTGGCAAGTTCGGTGGTGCTGGCTACAAGGTGTCGGGCGGCCTGCACGGCGTCGGCGTGTCCGTTGTGAACGCCCTTTCCGAGAAGGTCGTCGTCAACGTGCGCCGCGATGGGAAGGAATACCAGATCGGCTTCCAGCGCGGCAAGACCATCGAAAAGCTGCGCGAAGTTGGCCGTTCCCGCACGACAGGCACGACGGTCACGTTCTGGCCCGACCCCGAGATCTTCACCGACACTTGTATCTTCGACTTCGACGTGCTGCAGGCGCGTTTCCGCGAGATGGCCTTCCTCAACAAGGGCCTCAAGATCATCCTTATCGACGAGCGCGCCGATCCGACCCAGCTCATCAGCGAGAAGGCGGAGGAGCCGCGCACCGAGACCTTCAAATTCGATGGTGGCATCGTCGACTTCGTCAAGTACCTCAACGAAGGCAAGGAAACGCTGAACAAGCCCATCTACTTCGCTGCTGAAAACGAAGACGGTACGGTCGAGATTGCCATGCAGTGGACCAGCTCGTACAGCAGCAACGGCGTTCTGGCCTTTGCCAACAACATTAACACCCACGAGGGTGGCACTCATCTTGACGGCTTCAAGCAGGCGGTCACGCGCACCATCAACGACTACGCCCGCTCGAAGGGCAAGCTCAAGGACAAAGACCCGAATCTCACCGGTGAGGACTGCCGCGAGGGTCTGGCTGCCATCATCTCGGTCAAGCTGCACGAACCGCAGTTCGAGGGCCAGACCAAGACGAAGCTCGGCAACACAGAGATCCGCAGCTTGGTGCAGACGGCTGTCACCAAGGGGTTGGCAGAATATCTCGAAGAGAACCCGGCGCCCGCTGGCCGCATCGTCACGAAGGCCTCCCAGGCGCTCAAGGCCCGCGAGGCTGCCCGCAAGGCACGCGAGAACACACGCCGCAAGGGCGTGCTCGACTCGTTCAGCCTGCCCGGCAAGCTGGCCGACTGCTCCTCGAAGGATCCGAGCCAATCCGAAATCTTCATCGTAGAGGGCGATTCCGCAGGTGGTAGCGCCAAGCAAGCGCGCGACCGCAAATATCAGGCCATCTTGCCGCTGCGCGGCAAGATCCTCAACGTCGAGCGTGCGGGCTTGCACCGCTCGCTCTCGTCCGACACGATCAGCTCGCTCATCACGGCCATCGGCACGAACATAGGCGATGATTTCGACGCCGACAAGGCGCGCTACCATCGCATCATCATCATGACCGATGCCGACGTCGACGGTGCGCACATCCGCTGCCTGCTGTTGACGTTTTTCTACCGCTACATGCCCGAGCTCATCAACCGCGGCTACATCTACATCGCGCAGCCGCCGATTTTCGGTCTCAAGAAGAAGAACTCGCGATCGACCAAGGTCGAGCGCTACATCTACGATGAGAAGGCGCTTTCGAGCACGCTGGCCGAGTACGACAACCCCGACCGTTTCGACGTGCAGCGCTACAAAGGTCTCGGCGAGATGGATCCCGAGCAGTTGTGGGAGACCACGATGGAGCCTGCAAGCCGCACGCTTCTGCAGGTCAACATCGACGATGCTGCCGAAGCAGAGCGTGCCGTGAGCGATCTGATGGGCGACAAGGTCGAGCCGCGCCGCGACTTCATCCAGAGCCATGCGCGCGACGTCAGGTTCTTGGACATTTAAGAAATAGGGGAGTGGGGGCGTTGTTTTCGCCCCTCATCCTGCATCGAAGGAGCATTACATGACAGACGATAACAAGCGCGACGATGCCTTCGACGAATTCCTCGACAGGGCCGAGGAAGATTTCGAAGCTGAAGACGAAGAGCTTGACGAAGAAGACGGCCTCGAAGGTGGTTCGCTTTCGGGCGCCATCGTTTCCGAGGAGATGAAGGCGCAATCGCTCATGGTCGACATGCCGTCGGCTCATGGCGAGATCGTGGAAGACGCCAACGGCGGCGAGGGCACGGTCGTGCGCACCGCCTACCTGGGCAAAGAGATGCAGACCTCGTTCCTCGAATACTCGATGAGCGTCATCGTCTCGCGCGCTCTTCCCGACGTGCGCGACGGCTTGAAGCCGGTTCATCGCCGCATCCTCTACGCCATGAACGAGTCGGGCTACACGCCCAACCGTGCTCACATGAAGTCCGCGCGTACGGTCGGCGACGTCATCGGCAAGTACCATCCGCATGGCGATGCGGCCGTCTACGACACTATGGTGCGTTTGGCCCAGCCTTTCAACATGCGCGTTCCGCTGGTCGACGGCCACGGCAACTTCGGCTCGATCGACGGCGACAGCGCTGCTGCCATGCGTTACACCGAGGCGCGCCTCGACAAGGCTGCCATGGAGTTGCTGCGCGACCTCGACAAGGAGACGGTCGACTTCCAGCCCAACTACGATGAGTCGCTCACCGAGCCCACGGTTCTGCCGGCGCGTTTCCCGAACTTGCTGGTCAACGGCTCGGCAGGTATTGCGGTCGGCATGGCCACCAACATCCCGCCCCACAATTTGGGCGAGGCCATCGACGCGACCTGCTTGATGCTCGACAACCCCGAGGTCACGACCGAAGAGCTCATGAAGGTCATGCCCGGCCCCGATTTCCCCACGGGTGGCGAGATCATGGGCACCGCCGGCATCAAGGACGCTTACGAAACTGGCCGCGGGTCGCTGACCATCCGTGCGAAGTACCGCATCGAGGAGCACAAGAACGGCAAGAGCCAGATTGTCATCACCGAGATTCCGTACCAGGTCAACCGCAACCGCATGCTCGAGAAGCTCGGCGAGCTCGTGCGCGACAAGAAGCTTCCCGAGATCAGCAACATCCACGACGCAGCCGATCGCAAGGGCATCGACATCATCATCGAGCTCAAGTCGAACGCGTTGCCGCAGGTCGTCATCAACAAGCTTTTCAAGCACACTCAGCTGCAAATCGGCTTCGGCGTCATCATGCTCGCGCTTGTCGACGGCGTGCCGCGCGTGCTTTCGCTCAAGGAAGTGCTGCACTACTACATCAAGCACCAGGAAGAAGTCATCGAGAGGCGCACGCGCTACGAGCTGGCGAAAGCCGAGGAACGCGCTCACATCCTCGAGGGCCTCATCGTGGCGCTCGACAACATCGACGAAGTCATCACCATCATCCGTTCGTCCGAGACCGACAAAGAGGCATCCGATCGCCTGGTCGAGCGTTTCAACCTTACCGAAAAGCAGACCGAAGCCATCCTGCAGATGCGTCTGCGCCGTTTGGTCGGCTTGGAGCGCCAGAAGATCCAGGACGAGTTGGACGAGCTCAAAGAACGAATCGCTTACTTCAAGCGCGTGCTCGAGGACCGCATGCTCCTGCGCAGCATCATCAAAGAGGAGATGCTCGAGATCAAAAAGCGTTTTGCGACCCCGCGCCGCACCAAGATCGGCAAGGAAGCGACCGAGATCAACGTCGAGGACCTCATTGCCGACGAGAACATGGTCGTCACCGTCACGAAGGCCGGCTACGTCAAGCGTCTGCCCGTCGCCACGTACCGTTCGCAGAAGCGCGGAGGCAAGGGAACGCAAGGTGTCAACCTCAAGGACAACGATTACGTCGACCACCTGTTCGTGGCCTCGACGCATGCGTTCATGCTGTTCTTCACCTCGAAGGGCAAGGTCTACCGCTTGAAGGTCTACGAGATTCCCGAGGCGTCACGTCATGCCCGCGGCACCGCTATCGTCAACCTGCTGCAGCTGGCGAAAGACGAGAGCATCGCGGCCGTAATCGCCACGAAGGACTTCCCTGAAAACGAGTTCCTGATTTTCGGAACGAAGCAAGGCATGGTAAAGAAAACCGCGATGAGCGCCTACGACCGCACGCGTCGCGATGGTCTGATCGCCATCAACCTCAAGGACGGCGACGAGCTCATCGCCGTCAAGCGCGTCGCGCCTACCGACATGGTCATCATGGCATCGAGCGCCGGCAAGGCCATCAAGTGGGATGAGTCCGAGGTTCGCCCAATGGGCCGCGACACCACCGGTGTGCGCGGCATCACGCTGCCGTTCGGTTCGCATGCGCTGGGCCTGGAGGTTTGCAATGACGCCTACAAACCCGAGCTGTTTGTCATAACCGAGAAGGGTTACGGCAAGCGCACCGACGTTTCCGAGTACCCGATGCAGCACCGCGGTGGTCAGGGTGTGTTCACCATCAACATGACCGACAAGAAAGGCCAGCTCGTCGACGTGAAGATCGTACGTCCCGGCGAGGAGATGATGATCATGTCCGAGGAGGGTGTGGTTGTGCGTACCGCCGTGAGCGGCATCTCCAAGCAGGGGAGGGCAACCCAGGGCGTCGTTGTGATGAAGGTTGCCGACAAGGACAAGGTCACCGCCGTGGCCATCTCGAAGACGAAGGCCAAAAAGGTTGGCGCCCGTTCCGACGATGAGCGCGAAGATCTCGACGCCGACGAGTAAACAACAGAGCAGTTACCCTCAACAACGTCCAGGGGCCCGCACTGCGGGCCCCTGGTTCGTTAATGTCTAAATCGAAAATGGTTTTGCTTTGCTGCTATCCAGCCAGCGCCGCCGTTGCGAATTCGGGGCGCAAGCGATATGCAATGAGCGCGTCTTTCACGGGCTTGCGAGCGCGAACGGGAACGATGATGGCTTCGCCGTCGGGGAAAATGATCGACCCTTCGCCGAGCGAGCGCACGTTGTCCAGATTGACGATGAACGAGCTGCCGGCCTTGATAAAGCGCTCGTCCTCGCCGAGCTGGTCGAACAGCGATTGCAACGTGCCGCGCGCCAAAACCGTCTTGCCCTCGGGAAGGTGGATGAGGGAGCCACGCTTCGAAGCCTCGACGAACATGATCGCGTCGATGGGGAAGTTGCCGGTGCCCTGGTCCGTACGCAGGGCGATGGTGTCAGTATGCTTCGAAGCAGCCTTCAAGATGGGCACTTTCATGGCACGCTCGAACCCGTCGCGACCTTCGTTGAACAGGCAATAGCCGTCGACTTGCAGGTCGAAGGCCTCTGCTGCGAAATCCTGCGTGTCCGATGCGATGACGATGCTGGCGTCGTCGTCTGCATTGCGCACCTCGTGCAAGGCATCGAGGGCTTCGGCGCTACCCGACGTCGCACGGCACACGATGATGTCGTGGAAGCCCGTGCGCATGCGTTTCACCAGCCCGACCATATCGTCGAGCTTGGCGACATACGAGATGCCGTAGTTGCCGATCTTCATGGCCGACACGAGTAGGTCGACCGCGGAGCGCAGCTGGCTTCGTTCACCGGAATCGGGGTCGCAGACGAGAATCCTAATCATCAGATACCGCCTATAGGAACGCGCCGTTGTCTTCGAGCAACCGTGCAAGCTCGCGCACATTCTCGTAAGACCCCAGATCGGTGTATGATGCTTCGTCGCCAGGCACTCCAACGCGCGTGAGCGAACCTTTCCACTGATCGATGACCGCCCCGCCATCATCGTCTTCGCCCGAGTTGTGGAACTGGAACGAGCTGGTCGAAATAATGAATTTCGGACGGAAATCGTCGGGCACGTCGGCGACCTCGAAGCCGTACGACATGGTAGTCAGCGAATCGGCCGCGAACGAGACGAACTGATATGCGTCGTTGTCGGCAGCAATACGCGAAAGAGGCGCATATCCGATTTCATGGTTGTAGACGCCTTCGTCGGAAAGGTAGAACCTGCGGACCATCTCCTCGCGTGTGAGCGAGCGTGACCACAGGACGAACAGTAGGATGGCCGCCACGAGCACCCAAACGATCAACAGCCAAATGTCAAAGCCCTTATCGCTTCTGAACAAACCCATTTTGAAATAAGCAACAGAAAGGCCGATGGCTGCGACTAGAACTATGGCTTCAACGATGATGCCAATTCTCACGCCTTTTCCCATTTATAGTGCCTTTCCCCGTATCTTGATAATGATTCTACAACCACAACAGCTGGAAAAGGGTAAAAAAATGGGTTAATCCCGTTTCAACATGATTATATTTGGTGCCGCCCTTGCGGTTTTACGTGATACGTCACCGCTTGAATCGGTTCTTCATGGTGTCGATGCTCTTGTTCATCCTCAAGGTGGATGCCACGAAGAAGGCAACGACCGCTGCGATGCCTATAACGACGACCCACTTGATTCCGTTGCTGGAGGAGGCGAGCGGCTCTCCACCGCCCAGCCCCGAGGACATGGGGGTTTCGTCGTCCTCAATGGTCTCGCCTTCGGAGCTCTTTTGGTCGTCTGTTGCCGCTGCCTGGTCTGATGCTGCTTTACCAGACGCCTGGTCGGCAGCTGCAGAGGCCTCGGATGCCGGGTAGATGTTTGCATAAGCCTGGGACGAAACCTGTAACGAACCAGCAAAAGCGAGAACAGTCGCAAACGCCAGCGCAGCGAGAACGAGCGCAATGCGACGCATGCCTTTCGGCAGAGAAGCCATGCAATGCAATTTGTTGGCGTTCATATCGCTACCTGACTCATCGCGTTGAACCATGTCGTGGACAGGGTACTCTTGTATCGCATACTAACCTGACATTTGCAAACTGCCTGGAGATTGACGAAATTGTTGAGAATAACGAGGTAATTGAGAAAACAGATAGCGAAAAGGACGATGTCGCCCGTGCTAGTTAGCCATAATGGCTTCTTCGAGCGACTTGCGCACGCGCACGGGAATCGACACCACAGTGCCATCGACCAATCGTGCCGTCGAGCTGCGCGGGTCTACGAAGCGTACCATGTTGACGTTGACGATGTAGGAACTGCCCGCCTTGAAGAAACGCTTGTCGTGCTGGAGCATTTCGAAGAACGCCTGCGATGAGATACGCACGCTGACGGTCTTGCCGTTTGTCAGGTGGACCTCTTGGTCGTGGTCGGCTGTTTCGGAATAAAGGAACTGCGAAAAGCGGATGCGCCGCATGCCGTCGCGGCTCCTCACGATGATCGAGTTGGTGTGATAGGCACTGACGCGCGATATTGCGCGGCCTACGACCGGGCAGAACTTTTCGGGGGTGGTCGGTTGCAGCAGGTAGCTGTCGATGCGCAGTGCAAGGGCCTCGTATGCGTCGGCACCATCGCGTGAGCACATCACGATACCCACGCTGCCCGAGTGCTTGCGGATGTCGCGCACTAGTTCGATGCCTTCCATACCGGGAAGATCGACGCCGCAGACGACCAAGTCAATCAAATCATCGGTCTTAGGATGCACGACGGCATCGACTAAGTCGAGAGGGTTCTTGAATGACATGATGTTCACGTTGCTGAACCCGTTCTTCTCAGCGCAGTGTTCGAGGGCGTAATCGAGCGCGTAGCCTTCGAGTTCCACATTTCCGCAGTATGCGATATTAATCATGCGTTCTTCTTCGTGATATCGGCAATCGTTGTTTAGTGCCCTTCTAACTTGATGATACTACAGCGAACTTTCTTTCGTCTCATTCACTTTGTTAAATGACGGGCGATGTTGCAGAAAGCTGACTTTTGGTCATTCCGCCAGGGAACCGATCCGTTCTGCGCGCAGGCCAATCAGCGCATTCCGAGAGAAACGCTATAATGCGACAAATAGATGACATTCGCACCGAAGGAGCAATCGGGTGAAGGCGAACGCAGCACACGCGCTGAAACGCACATCGGTAGTGCTTGCCTGCTCGTTGCTTTGCGCGCTCGTTCTCTTGGCCCTATCTGCCTGTGGTGGCGGCGGGGGCGCAAAAATCGCTCTTCCTTCTTTGGGCGAGTCGACCGCGACAGGGGCCGACTTCGTCCAGCCAGCTGAGGTCTGGGTTCCGCCTGCCGAGGCTTGGGGCATCGATACGTCCGGCGTCTACGATGGATGGGTCTGCGCGTCCGCCGAAAGCGGCTCGCGTATGAAATTCCAGGTCGTCTGTGGCGACATGACCTACAACTACGACTTGCCCAACGACGGTACGCCCACGTTGTACCCCATTAACATGGGCAACGGCTACTATCAGTTCCGCATCATGATGAACACCGAGGGCAACAGCTACGTCGAGTACTACTGGGCAGACGCATACGTAGAGCTAACAAGCGAGTTCGCGCCGTTCTTGATTCCCAACCAGTTCTGCAACTACGTGCCGTCGAGCGCATGTGTGGAAAAGGCGCGGGAGCTGACCAACGATGCTACGAACCAGGGCGAAGCCGTCCGAAACATCTGCGAGTTCGTGGTCAGGAACACGAGCTACGACAAAGCCAAAGCCGAGAAGCTGGCCAACGAAAGCGGCTACGTCCCCAACCCCGACGAGACGCTTGCGACCGGTAGGGGAATTTGCTTCGACTACGCTTCGCTTTCTGCCGCCATGCTGCGCAGCATGGGTTTGCCGGCGAAAGTCGTCACCGGCTATGTGGGCGAGGAGAACCTCTACCATGCCTGGATAATGGTTTATATCGATGGGACGTGGGAGACCGCCGTGTTCTCGGTGACGCCCAACAACTGGTCGCGTTGCGACGTGACGTTCGCTTCCACAGGTGCCACGAAGTATTCGGGCAGCGGAACAAGTTATACTGACAGGTACACGTACTGACGCGCGCGGCGCGTCACGTGAAACGCGAGATCGCGAGGAGAGGCATATGGCAGAGAAGCAGCTCGAGAGCAGTGCGCTGAGCGCGTTCTTCGGAAGCATCGCGACCATGTTGTCGGCTGGCATCCAGACCGACGAAGCGGCGCTGATGTTGTCCGAGAATCGCGAGAGCTCGCGCTTCCAAGAAGTCTGCAACATCGTTTACAAACGTCTGGTTGAAGGCGGTTCGCTCGCCGACGCCATGAACGAAAGCGAGGGCTTCCCACCCTACGCGGTCAACATGGTCCGCACGGGCGAGCAGTCAGGCCACCTCGAGCAGGTGCTGCGCAACCTCGAGATGTACTACGACGAAGAGAGCCGCATGTTCGACAAGCTGCGCAGCTCGATGGGCTATCCGGCCGCGCTGCTGGTCATCATGGCCGTCATCTTGGCGTTCACCGTGCTGGTCATCTTGCCGGTGTTCCGGGGCGTCTATGAGAACATGGCCGGCTCGCTTGCCGCCGGCTCGGCCTCGAGCGTTGGTCTGTCGGGCGTGATTGGCGCGGTTGCGCTGGTGTTGACCATCGCCCTGGCCATCGTCGCCCTGTGGTTGACGGGGAAGACCCGCTCGGCGGGTGGGCGCCAGTCGCTCATGGAACTCTTCGAGCGGTTCCCGGGCATCAGCGGGGCCATGTACCAGCTATCGCTCTCGCGGTTCACGGCTGCTCTGGCCACCTACGTCTCGTCCGGCATTACCAACGAGGACGCCATGGAGCGCGCCATCGAGACGGTTGACAACGACAAGCTCAAAGCACGCTTGCAAAAGGCGGTCGAGAGCATGGTCGACCTCGACAACCCGCGCAGCCTCACGCAAGCCATCAGCGAAAACGATATCTTCGAGCCGCTGTATGCCCGCCTGCTCAATGTGGGCATGCGTTCGGGCAGCACCGAGGAAACGCTTGCTCAGCTGTCCAACACGTTCTTCGACGATGCGGTCCTGCAGATAGACCGCGCGCTTGACAGGGTCGAACCCGTGTTGGCCGCATTCTTGACCATCGCGGTGGGCGCAACGCTCATAGCGGTGATGCTTCCGCTCATCGGCATCATGGGTTCGATTGGCTAACAGCTGGAGGATAGTTTGTACCACGAGGTCACATACGCAGAGATCGCACGCCGCAAGCGCATGCGCATCATCCTGGCCGTGCTGGTCGTCTTCCTGTGCGCCAATATCGCATTGGCGGCGTTCCTTTCCGCCAACGTTTCCCGCAAGCAAGCGGCGGTTTCTGTGCGCGAAGCGGTCATCACGGCGTCCGTTCAGTGCGCGGCGGTCGAAGGGTCGTACCCGTCGTCGCTTTCGCATCTCGAGAGCCACTACGGTCTGGTCATCAACCATGATGACTACATCGTCAACTACGAATGGCTTGCCGACAACGTTCCCCCCAGCGTGACGGTGGTGCCACGATGAGCGAGATGGACGTCATGTACGAGATGGATGCAGCGAACGAGCAGTTCGACATCGATTACGCGATCGTTCAGGCCTTCGAACGCTCCAAACGCGAAGAGCGGAAGGTTGGCTCGGGGCGCACGTTCACCATCGTCCTCATGGCGGTGTTCTTCGTCGTGTTGATGGTGGGGCTGGCGACGGGCGTGACCATTTATCAAAAGGTTGCCGCTGCCCAGAACCAGACGAACGGCCTGCACATGCAGTCAGGTTTCCTGACCAACACCGTTCATGTGAACGATGCTGCCGATGCGGTGTCGATGGGCGCCGGTCCCGAGGGTGATGCGCTGGTGCTTGTCGAGCACCTCGATTCGGGCACGTTCGAGACGCGCATCTACCACTACCAGGGGTCAATCGTTCAGGAATATGCGATTGAGGGGCGTCCTTACAATCCCGCCAACGCAATCGAGGTTGCTGAATCCAACGTCTTCGAGTTCTCATACTCGAACGGCTTGCTGACGCTCATGACGGATCGGGGTTCGTTCGACGTGGCATTACGCAGCGCGCAAAGCGGATCACCGCACATCGAGAGCTCGGGTGCCGCTTTCATGGCCCAGGCAGACGCGATGTCCGGTGATAAGAAGGCGAAGGGGGGTGCCTGATGAGCATAGACCTCGCCAACCATCGAAAGTCGCGCCCGGGGCGCCCGCTGTGGTCGGGTACGGCGTTCCTCGTAGAAGCGCTGTTGCTGCTGGTGTTCCTGGCTGCATCGCTTGCCATATTTGCGCAGCTGTTTGCCGCAGCTGCCGGCAAGACCGCTGAAAGCGACCAGCTGGCCCGTGCGGTTGCCGCGGCCGACAATGTGGCCGAGCAGTTCGCGGCCAACCCCCATGCAGTCAGCACCGTGAACGAGATCGACGACCTCGTCGTCGTGTGCGACGTGGCCGACGAACTGCGTGACGGCGGCGTTTTGCACAAGGCCACCATCACGGTGTACGAGCGCAGCACTGCTGAGGCCACCGGTTCGGTGAGCACGGGCGATTCCGTCTTCAGCGTGTCAACAGCGCGGTACGAAAGCGAGGTGGAGCGATGAACCAGTCACCCGTTCAAGCGCTGCCTCCCGTTTCACGCGAGGAGAACGTACGCATCGGTCCCGTCTCGGTGTTCACGCTGATCATCATCATCTGCTTGGCCGTGCTGGCCGTTTTGACCATCTCGACCGCCAACGCGTCGCTGGTGCTCTCACAGCGCCAGGCGGTCGCCGCCCAAGAGCTCTACCTCGACGAAACCGCCGCACAGACGTTCCTCGCCGAGGTCGACGACAGACTGGCCTCGTCGCGTGCAGGTGGAAACACCGATGTCATGAGCCTGCTCGAAGCTGATTTGGTGCCAATGCGCAATGCCGCGCAAGATGCCACCGATGGTCAGGTCGAGGTCGTGACGAACGCGTCCGGCCAGCAGATCAGAGCCGAATTCTCGTGTGCGAACGGGCGCACGCTGAAGATAGTTGTCACCGTACTTCCCGACGGCACCTACCGCATCGACAAGTGGAAGATGACCGCCGTCGTGAACGAAGAACAACCAATGGGTAACCTCTATACAGGCGCATAGCGAAAGAAGGGGAACATGGAACTGCAACCGTTGCTTAAGGAAATGATCGACGCCAGGGCTTCCGACATCTTCGTCGTGGCCGGCCGACCGCTCACGTATTCTGCCGGCGGCAGCTTGAAGCAGCTTGGCGATAAGGCGCTCATGCCCGAGGACACGATCGAAGTCGTCAAGGCCATCTATGCGCTTGCGGGCCGCGATTTCCAGCCGATGTTCGATAATTTCAACCACGACGAGGACTTCTCGTTCGCCATCGGCGGCGTTGGCCGCTTCCGCGCCAACGTGTTCCGCCAGCGCGGTTCGATCTCGTCGGTCATCCGCGTCATCCCCTTCGGGCTGCCCGACCCCAAGGATTACGAAATCCCCGAAGACGTGCTGTGCCTGTCGCGTCTGCAAAAGGGCCTCGTGCTGGTCACCGGCCCGGCCGGTTCGGGTAAGTCCACGACGCTCGCCTGCATCGTCGACCGGCTGAACCACGAGCGTTCGGGCCACATCATCACCATGGAAGACCCCATCGAGTACGTGCATCGCCATGGCACGTGCATCGTGACGCAGCGCGAGGTGCCCACCGACGTTGCGACGTATGCCGAGGCGCTGCGTTCGGCTCTGCGCCAGGCGCCCGACATCATCCTGCTCGGCGAGATGCGCGACCCCGAGACGGTCGCCACCGCCATGACTGCGGCCGAGATGGCCCAGCTGCTGTTCTCGACGCTGCACACCACCAGCGCTTCCGGCACGGTAGACCGCATCGTCGACACGTTCCCCGCCGTGCAGCAGCATCAGATTCGCATCCAGCTGTCGCTCGTGCTGCAGGCGATTGTCTGCCAGCAGCTGGTGCCGACGGTCGACGGCGGACAGACGCCCGCGTTCGAGATCATGATCAGCAATCCGGCTATCCGCAACCTTATCCGCGAGCGCAAGACGCACCAAATCGACTCGGTCATCGCGGCTGGGTCCGATGCGGGCATGCGCACCATGGACCAGAGTCTGTTCCAGCTGTGCAAGGAAGGCCGCATCACCGCCGAGACCGCTCTGCGCTTCTCGATTCACGAAGAGGCGCTCGAGCGCCGACTCGAGGTCGAAGGCCTGATGTAGAGAAAACGACGGCCTGGGGTTTCCCAGGCCGTCGGATGATGTACCCGTGGTCAGCTATGCTTTGGCGCGCTTCAGGTAGTTGCGCAGCTGCTTGATGTCCTTGAGTGTCAAGCGGCCCAGGTCGGCATGGTTCAGGAACATGGTGACGTTTGCGGCGTCGAACCCGCATGCTTCCGCTGCCTCGATGGGCGATATTCCTTTTTTCAGCTGCGCTTGCCGCGCCTCTTCCCATATTTCGCGCTTCTGTGACGCCGCTCGCTCGGGTGCGTAGTAAGCGTCGGCGTAGCGGGCAAGGAAGCTCCAATACGCCGGATCGAGCGACATCATGGGCGTACCGCGCAAGGCGAGCTTTTCTGCGCTGCGCCCATCGAGAATCGATAGAACGTCCTCGTACTCCCTGCGAATCGATTCGTTCCACACCAGCTCGAGCAGCTTCTCAACGCGTCCGGTCTCGTTGGCGTACAGCAGCAGCGCGGCCGCCAGCCTATCAGGTGCGTTAGGGCGCTGCGCCTGGGCTGCCAGCTTGCGGAAATTGAACGTTTCCACCTTGGAAATACGCATGACTTCGCGCTTGATCCATCTGTCGAACGTCGGTCGTCGCATGCGATTCCTCGAATGTAATCAAAACGAACTTCTTGCGACATGATACACGTAAAGGTGGGTTATTGGCGGGACGAGTTCCTTCGTGCCGACCGTTTGTCAACATTTAGGTCAGAAAAAGGGACAATTTCGGCAAAACACCAGCACAGAGCGGAAAAATACTAGAGTGTATTGTCGATTAAATACGCACATTTCGTGCATAGTGCCCAAAGGACGCAACAAGCCGCAAACGCCTGGACGGGAACGGTGATGAACATGACGAACAAGCTCGCTGACCGAATCATGGAAGGCGCGAGGACGCCCGAAGGTAAAGTCATCGCAATTCTGCTTGTGCTATGCCTGGCATTCATGTGCTGGAACGTCGGATCGCTGCGTGCGTTCGGCGACGCGTACAACCAAGTGAATGCGTCCGCCGACGCCGACAAGGCTGCAACCGCTCAAGGGCAATCCGCCGAGTCCGCGCCCGAGCAGCCCGCTGCGACCGAAGAGGCGCCTGCTGCCGTCGAGCAGCCCGCGGTAGAGGAAGCGCCCGTCGCGGTCGAGCAACCTGTTGTCGAAGCCCCCGCCCAAAACGAGGAGGAACAGGCTGCGGCCCAAGGAGAATCTCAGGAAGCCGCACAGGAAGCAGCTCAGGAGGCAACCCAGGAGGAAACCAAGGAAGAGGCCAAGGACGAGGTAAAGGAAGAAACTCAAGAAGAGGCCACCATGCCCGCCCAGAGCTTCCGCAAGGTAGCAAACGGCGTTGAGGTGCGCGTCGAGGCACCCGAGGGTGCCTTTCCCGCCGGCACCGAGATGGTCGTCACGCCTGTCGCGACCACCCAAGTCACCGATGCAGTGAACGGCGCGATCGAAGGTGAAGCTTCCGACATCATCGCCGTCGACATCACCTTCCGCTTCAACGGCGTCGAGGTCGAGCCCGAGCGCAACATCTCCGTCTCGCTGACGGCCGTTGCCATCGCTCAAGCTGAAGAGACCGAGGTTGTGCACATCGCCGACAACGGCGCAGCCCAGCTGGTCGACCAGGTGCCGACCGCCGCGAGCAACGAGGTGGCGTTCGTGTCCGACCAGTTCTCGGTCTATGCGATCGTTGTGAAGAACGACGAAGGCGAAGTGGTCGACGAGGTCGTCCGCTACACCTACAACTTCCAGACCGCCGAGGGAGAACCCTATCCGTTCTACAACAACGCTGGCCAGACGGTGTACAGCCAGATCGTCAAGGATGGCGACGTGCTCGAGAACGTGGGCACTCCGGCCATCCCCGACAACGCGAAGTTCCAGGGCTGGTATGTCTTCGACGAGGCCAGCGGCGCATGGGGCGACAAAGTTGAGTTCGGCACGCCCATCAAGACGGGCGACGCATCGGCCACGTTCACCGTTCGACCGTTCCTGGGCAATGTAGCCTACATCAACTTCTACGAGGACGGCGAGGGTGCGGTGCTGCTGCAGCGCAAGCAGGTAGTGCTCGACAGCGGCGAAGGCACCTTCGACGTCTCGACGGTCAAGGCTCCCGACGACGCGCAGAAGGGCCTCGCGTTCGTGGGTTGGTCGACGAGCCCCAATAGCCACGAGCTCGTGGGCGAGGACGTCGACGACGGCAACTCCGCAACAACTCTGGTCAAAGTCACCGCCGGCGCTGATGGTACGGCAGAGGCCTCGCTGTACCCAGTTTACAAATCGGCCCATTGGGTCAACTTCTTCTCGGCGCCGGTCGGCAGCGGCGCAACCTACATCCCGCCTGCCTATGTGACGGTCGATCAAACGACGACCGCAAGCGCGCGTCCGTCGACCACGCCGCAGTGGGCTGGCTACGAGTTCCAGTACTGGACCAAGACGCCGACGTTCACCGAGACGGGCTCGAGCGAAGACGGTGCGGCTACCTACCAGATGGTGGAGTTCGCCACGCCTCCGGCCAAGTACAACTTCGACGAGGCGATGGGCGACGAGGACATCACGCTGTACGGCTACTGGCAGCCCGCAAACGCCAACTACACGGTGGTCTACTGGCAGCAGAACGTCAATGATGACAAGACTTGGGGCGACGACCAGAAGACTTACGAGTTCTACGCCCAGAAGAACATGAGCGGGCTTGTTGGTAGCACCGTAACGATTCAGGGCTTCACCGAATCGTTCACGGGCTTCACGCTCAACCGCGCCAAGAGCGACCAATCTGTGACAGTGACCGCCGACGGCAAAGCGGTGCTCAACCTCTATTACGATCGCAACCTCATCACCATGGTGTTCCAGTACTCCGGCGCCCCCTCATCCTGGTACTACGAAGCCACGACGACGGGAAGCGGCGAGCAGTACGGCTATGTCAACGGCCAATACGTCAAGCTGACCGCGCAAGTGACAACTGCAACTGTTTGGACGTACACGACAGGCTATTTATGGTTCTCCAACGAGTATGAGTACACTGGCACGCGTTATACGCGCACCAATGCCGGGACGAACAAGAAACCAGACTATAGATACACGCCCACCACGAGCGAATCGGATACGCAGTTCGGCTACGTCGACGGCGAATACAAGGAGCTGACAAAGAAAAGCTCCAGCGTGACGACCTGGTACTACGACGGCGTCGAATACACTGGCCAGCACTTCATCCGACAGTCGGTGCAAGGCGATGTCTTCACTGGTTTGTACGGCTCGACGTTGGCCGATCAAGGTGAGCGGTGGCCTGGTGGCATATGGAGCTACACCAAAGACAACACCACATCCGGTATGAGCTATTTGGGTGAGTTCGTCCTGCCAGAAGTCGATTCGCAGACGATCGTGTTCTCGCAGGGTTCAACCTCGACACCGAGCACCATCGAATTCTATCTGCAGCGTCCCGATGGCACGTATGACCAGAACGCGGCTGACGACGCGGGAACGGTTTCGGGTGGCGGCAACTTCAGCTTCACCGAGAAATACGACGGTTTCAAGGTGGCGCAATACCGCCGCTACACGGTAAGCGGCTCGACGCGCACCTACTACGATTCTGCAGGCAAGGCCGTGTCCAACCCCGACTCCGCCTGGGCGACTGCTGTGGTTGGCGGTAAGGCTCCACTGTCTATTACTAGTGGCAAGTCAACGGTCTACCTCAACCTCGAGATCCGCTACGCTCGCAAGAGCTTCACCCTCAAGTTCGTCGACAGCGCAAACGGAAGCGTACTCGGCGAGTATCCGGTGGTCTACGGTGCCGCCCTTGAGGAATACTACCCTTCGACCGACCCCGTCTCGACGGTGCCGGGCAAGGAGTTCTCAGGCCTGTGGTACTCCGACTCGACGTGCACCCGTCCCATGTTCTTCTCCGAGCCGTCCGCCGGCCAGCAGGAACTGCTGACGAAGAAGATGCAGGCTCCGGGCGGCGTGGTCGTGAGCACCGAGATGGCTGCAAAGGATTACGATGTCGTTTCCGAGATGCCGCGCCACGATTTGACGGTCTATGCCGGCTGGGATGACGTGTGGTACTGGGTCAAGATCGACCCGAACGGCGGCATGCTCAGCGACACCGAGGCCACGTGGTTCTGGGAGACCTATGGCGAGGCAATCGAGGAATACTCCGATGTGACGCGCAAGTACGTTGCGAACCCTGCTGGCACGTACTACTACCACTACGACGAGTTCAACGCCTCCGACCCCGAGGGTCCGCAGCCTGCAACACGCAAGGCGTACTACACCGACAGCTCGGTGCTGGGCTCGAGTGGAACTACGTACAGCTTTGACGAGGATGCCTACGCGCTGGTGGGCTGGTTCAAGGTCAACGCCGACGGCTCGCTTTCCGCTTACAACTTCGGCGCGGGTGTCACCGACAACCTGACGCTGCGCGCTGTGTGGCGCCAAGTGGGCGACTACCGCATCGTGTACCACCTCGAGGGTGTCGACACGTCCGGCGCGCCGATCGACGGCGCGACCGCGACAGGCCAGGTGCCCGTTGACAGCAACGCCTACGCCGATGCTTCCGACGCGGCGATGGCATCGGCCTCCGGTCTCGAAGCTCCTTCTGGCTATGTGTTCTGGGGCTGGTTCTATGGCGATCGCGTCTACAACCCGGGCGACGCGTTCTCCCTCGACGCGGGCCGTTACGCAAAGGGCGACGTCTTCGACGTCTACCCGGTGTTCGTGGCTGTCGAGGATGTGCCCGTCGCTACGACTCATATCGTCTACGACGGCAACGGTGGCACGACGTCCCTTGATGCCCAGGGCTTGGATACCGAGACCATGATGACGACTTCCGTGTCCGACGACCGGACTCGGATCACCGACGGCGCCCTGCACGCCAACCAGAGCTACACGCTGCGCGGCGAGGGAACCTTCGAGCGCGAGGGCTACAAGCTGGTAGGCTGGGAGACCTGGGATGGTGCGTATCGTTTCGCGCTGGGTCAGGGTGACGTGGCCGTCGACAACGCCGGCGTCGAAACCAATCCCAATGCTAATACGCTGCGTGCACTGTGGGAGCGCGACAGTTACGAGGTGAAGGTCGTCAAGGCCGTCGAGAACGGCTCTGACGCTCTGAAGGACAACACGTTCCGCTTCACTCCGTCGGTCAAGATCGAGGGAAGCTCCGATTTTGCGGCGCGTGAGAACTTCGCCCTGGCGGACGACCAGAGCGTGTCGTTTGCGAACGTGCCCTACGGGTCCCAGTTCAAGGTCGTCGAGGATCGCAACGGCGCCAACTTCACGACGCAGATTGCGGCAGTCGACGCTAACGGTGCTGCGGTCGAGCCTGTGGAAGGGGAGGAGAGCACCTACACGATCAAGGGCAACACCACCATCACGTTCACGAACACCTATGACTCCTATGCGGTCACGTACGATGGCAACGCTGGAAGCGACACCGTGACCAACCTTGCAAGCGATGACTCGTCCTACAAGCCGTCCGATATCGTGACGGTGACAAACGAGATGCCGGCGCGCGCGAACTACACGTTCCTCGGCTGGAATACCGAAGCCGATGGTTCTGGTGCTGAGCACGCGGCAGGTTCGACGTTCGGCATCCAGGGCAACACGACGCTGTACGCCCAGTGGGTGAAGAACGATGCGCTGACCTATGAGCCCAACGGTGGCACGGGCGAAGCAGTGAGCGTTTCGGGTACCGTCGGTGCACAGGTCGAGGTTATTGGCAATCTGTTCACGCGCGCGGGTTATGAGTTCGCGGGCTGGAACACTGTGGCCGCTGGCTCTGGCACGGCATATCCAGTGGGATCGCAGTACACGCTGACCGACGATCTCTACGATGTGCTGTACGCGCAGTGGACGGCCAAGAATGACACGCCCTATGCAATCGAGTACTACCTGCAGGACCTCGGCAATGAAAGCAACTACATCCTGCAAGAGGGCAAGACGGTCAAGGCGGGCACGACCGACGCTGAGGTTTCGGTCGAGCAGGCCGACATCAAGCCGTTCGAAGGCTTCACGTATAACGCTGAAAACGCGAACAACGTGCTGACGGGCACGGTTGCTGGCGATGGCAGCCTGGTGTTGAAGGTCTACTACGACCGTAATTCTTACGAAGTCAGTTACGCGTATGGCAATGAGGTGCCCGGCGCGAGCGCACTGCCGCAAACCGTTTCCTACAAGTTCGGCCAGAGCGTGACGCTGGCTCCCGATGCGGCGGCGACAGGCTATGCGTTCAGCGGCTGGACAACCAGCGATGCGACGCTCGACAACCGCACGTTCACGATGCCCGCGAAGTCCGTCGCGCTGACGGGCGCGTACACGGCCAATGCTGACACGGCTTACGCGGTCCGCCACTGGCAACAGAACCTCGAGGGTAACGATTACACGCTATATGAGACCGAGAATCTGAGCGGCACAACCGGCGAAACGGCAACCGCCACGGTCAAGGAGTACATCGGCTTCAAGCATGTCGACGGCAACGGGCTGGACAAGCTGACCGGTACCATCGACGGCGACGGCAGCCTGATGCTCGACGTCTACTACGACCGCCAGACCTTCACCGTCACCTACGCTGATGGCGTGGAAGGCGAGGATGTCTTCGCCGACTCCGTCTTCGAGAACGTGCGCTACGGCGCGGCCACCCCGGCTTACGCCGAGGGCGCTACGCCGCAACGGCAGGGCTACGTGTTCGGCGGCTGGGATGTAGAGGTCGCCGCAACGGTGACGGCCGATGCGGTCTACAACGCCACGTGGAGTGCCGCGACGAACACACCGTACGTGGTCAAGCACTACAAGCAGAACGTCAACGATGACGGCTACACGTTGGCCGATACCGAAAAGCTGACGGGCACGACGGGTGCCCAGGTCGAGGCTGTTTCCAAGAGCTACGAGGGCTTCACGCTCAACACTGAGGCAGTCGGCACAGTGGCTTCCGGCACAGTTGCAGCCAACGGCTCGCTCGAGCTGGCGCTGTACTACGACCGTGAGATCTTCGGTGTGACCTACGAGTTCACGGGTGCCGTGCCTGACGGCGTAAGCGCGCTGCCAATCGATAACAACGCTTACCGCTTCGGCGCGCTCGCTGTCGTCGCAGCACCTGCGACGGCTCCTACTGGCTATACGTTCAGCGGCTGGTCTGTCGTTTCGCCGAATGGCGCCTCGATCGTTGACGGCGCAATCGCGATGCCGGCTTCCGATGTGGTGCTGCAGGGTTCCTTCGCCCCGAACTCTGACACTCCCTATCGAGTTGAGCACTACCAGCAGAACGCTGACAACGATGGCTACACGCTTGCCGACACCGATAACCTTAAGGGCACGACAGGCACCCAGGTTACCGCAGAGCCCAAGGATTACAGCACGGCTGGCTTCACGCATGTGAACGTGAGCGGCAAGTCCGTTGAGCTGGGGACCATCGCCGGCGACGGCGGTCTCGTGCTCAAGGTCTACTACAACCGCACGACGAATACCGTGAGCTACTCTTTCGAGGGCACAGTGCCCCAGGGCGCCGGTGTCGTACCTGGTACTGCAACTTACCGCCATGGCGCCACAGTGAAAATTGCCGGCAATCCCACGACACCCGCGGGCTATACGTTCAGCGGCTGGACCACGTCTGATGCGGCCGTTGCCGCTGGTTCGTTCACGATGCCACGCGTCGATGTCGCCTTTACCGGCAGCTTCACGGCCAACAGCGACATCTCCTATACGATCGAGCGCTATCTGCAGAACCCCGACGGAACGTATCCCAATGATCCCACCTACACCGAACCGGTCGAAGGTGCGACCACCGACACGAAGGTAACGATTCCCGAGCGTTCTTTCGAGGGCTACAAGCTCGACGACACGGTTGAGGGCACGACGCTGTCCGGCACGGTCGCGGGCGACGGCAGCCTGGTGCTGCGCGCTTACTACGCAGCCGAAGAGCATACCGTCACCTACACCTACGCCGACGCCACGCCCACAGGCGCCACGGTTCTTCCTGAGGTGCAGACGTATCGCACTGGCGCCACGGTGACCGTCGCTGCCAACGCAGCGCTGGCGGGTTATGACTTCAGCGGCTGGCAGGCGAACGAGAACGGCTCGACAATCGTCAAGGCAGCTGGCTCCACGTTCGTCATGCCGGCAGGTGACGTCGTGCTCGCGGGCTCGTTTACCGCGCGCACCGACACCCCCTACACGGTCGAATACTACAAGCAGAATGTCGACAATGACGACTACACCCTCGATGACACGATGACCCAGCAGCTAACTGGCAAAACCGGCACTATCGTGGATGCCGACTTGCCCACGCTGACCGGCTTCCACCACGTTACGGTTGCGGGCAAATCGATCGAGTCGGGCGTTGTTTCTGCCAATGACAAACTGGTCCTGAAGGTCTACTACGATCGTGACGTTTACAACGTCACGTATGCCTACGCCAACTCTCCAGCGACCGCTCTGCCGGCCGACACGGCAGCGCTGGGTACAGCGGGGGTGCGCTATGGTGCTACGGTGAACGTGGCTGCTGACGGTTGGGCGCCCGGCTACACCTTCAGCGGATGGAAGACCAGCGATGTGTCTGCCGAGAGCGGCTCGTTCACGATGCCAGCCAACAACGTTGCCTTCACGGGCGCGTTCACTGCCAACACCAACACGGCCTACAAGGTCGAGTACTACTACCAGGTGGGCGGATCCTACGATGTCGCACCTAACGTGGTGAACCGCGCGGGCACGACCGATACGTCCGTCGCGCTCACCTCGAGTGACACGACTCCCACGAAGGCCGGCTACGTCTTCGACGGGTCTGCCGAGAATACGACGTCGGCGCTTGTTGCCGGTGATGGCACGACGGTGCTGCGCGTCTACTTCAAGCAGCAGTTCACGGTCACGTACCTGCCGGGTAATCATGCAGCAGCCGACAGCGAGGTGCAGGTCACCGGCTCGCTGGACTACGGTACAGCGACTCCTGCAGGTAGCTTCCAGCCTGAGGCGGGCTACACGTTCACCGGTTTCAACCCGCCGGTCGATGCAACGGTGACGAAGGATGCCACCTACACCGCACAATGGGCGGCCAATGCCGACACGGCCTACAACGTCGTGTTCCACTACCAAGTGGGCGGCGAGTACGCTGACGCTGATGCCGTGACGACGAAGATGGCCGGCGAGACCGATACCACCGCGCGCATCGTGGTTGAAGGGGCGACACCCGTTACGGAGCGCGCCGGCTACGTGTACGACGCTTCGCAAAACAACGTGCTTGCCGATACGATTGCCGGCGACGGCTCGACGACCCTGCATGCCTACTTCAAGCAGCAGTTCACGATCTCGTACCTGCCGGGCGAGCGCGGTACGTTCGCTGCGGTAACGCACGAAGCGCTCGACTACGGAACCAGCATTCCCGGAGCCCCCGAGACCACGGGTGCAACCGGTTACCATTTCACCGGCTGGAACGAGGCTGATGGCGCTCCGGCCACCACGGCAACCGAAAGCGCGACCTACGTCGCCCAGTGGGCGCCCAACACCTACACCATGACCTTCGACGCCAACGGCGGCAACGGCTCGATGGAGCCTCAGGAGCTCACGTACGACAGCCCGCAACAGCTCGACAAGAGCACGCTCACTCGCGAGGGTTATGTGTTCACTGGCTGGAACACTGAGGCCGATGGTTCCGGCACGCATTTCGACGATCAACAGGTGGTCGAGAACCTCGCGTCCGAGAACGGTGCGACGATCGCGCTGTTCGCGCAGTGGACGGCAGACTGGTCCAACCTGAGCGCGCAGGGCTTCGCGGTCACCTACGATGGCCAGCCCCATGCCGTTAACGTTTCCGGCGCTCTTGATAACGATACGGTCACTTTCGAGTCCACAGCTTCGGCGGAGACCGAAAACGCCGGTACGCGCACGAGGGGTGCGGGTACATCGCAGAATACGTACGTAGATACCACGCCGTCCGACCACGAGGTCTATGTGACGGTCACGCGCGGCGACTTCTCGAAGACCATCAAGGTTCAAGCCGTCGTTAACCCCATCGTTATCACCATGACGTCTGCCAGCGCCACGAAGGCCTATGACGGCCTGCCGCTCGAGAATGCAAACGTCACGATTGACGGCGTGTTCGCCGAAGGCGAGGATGCGACGATCAAGACGGTGGGCACTCAGACGTATGTTGGTTCGTCCGACAATGAGTTCACCTACCAGCTCGTGAATGCCAAGGCACAGAACTACGACATCAGGACGCAGTTCGGCACGCTGACGATCACGGACGCAACGAATCCCGATGATCCGGCGAACCCGTTCGACCCGGCACGCGTCGTCACGAAGACGCACGAGGTCGGCGAGTACGGCTTGGGTGACGTGGTCGAGTTCTCGATCACCGTCAAGAACATCTACGCCGAGACCAAGACCGTCACGCTGACCGAGCGCGAAGGTGTCGAGCTGGCTGCTGACGACGCAACGTTCGAGCTTGTGGCAGGTGAGACGCGCACGGTGACGGCGACGCATCGGATTAGCGAGCAAGACATTGCTGCCGGTACGTTCGTCAACACGGTCGGTGTTTCATTCGCGGGTGGCGACATTCCCAGCGCCAGTCCGTTTGCAGCTGAAGACACTGTGACGCCCGAGGCGCCCGAGAGCAGGATTGACGTTTACAAGACCATCCAGAACCCGAAGGACGAATACTCGGTCGGCGACACCATCGAGTACCTGATCGAGGTTCACAACTCCGGCAACCAGACCGTCAACGATGTGGTTGTGACCGACCAACTGACGGGCGCTTCTGGCACCATCGAGTTCAAGTGGTCGGTTGAAAACGCAGCCGTCAACGGCAATACGATGGCGCTCGGCTCGCTGGCTCCTGGCGATGCCGTCGAGATTTGGGCGAACTACATCGTTCAGACAGAAGACAACGATGCGACTATCGCGAACGTTGCGCTTGTGTCCGGCACCGAACTGCCGGAAGGTCCCTCGACCGAGCCCGCCATCGCCAAGGTCGAAGGTCTCTACACCTTGACCGTCAACTACGTGTTCGCCAACACGCAACGTCAGGTAGCGCACGAGCCGTACGTTGCCACGCTGCACGTCGGCCAGAACTACGACAGGATCACGTCGCCAGCTCTCGAGGGCTTTGCGCCCAGCCTGAGCGCCGTCGAGGCTGGCGTCATGCCTGCCAGCGACGTCGAAGTCTGGGTCGAGTACAAGGCGATCGAGGCTGTCATCCACGATGGAACTGACGATCTGCCCGAAACCATCAAGACCATCACCGGCGGTGATGCCGAGAAGGTTGCCGAAACGGCAGAGCCCGGTTCGCCTGCTGCCCTGTTGGCAGATGCCGCCCTCACGTCTGGGACTAACGTTGTGACACCTGCTTCCGTGACGGCGGCAACGGTCATTCCGGCTGCCGCAGCTGCAACAGGCGACGCGCCGGTTGCCGAGATCGTTGCTGGCGACGATGGCACTCCGATGGTCCACACTGTAGGCGGCGCGGGCAACCC
>JAZLCO010000033.1:0-16926 GCA_045614225.1 Eggerthellaceae bacterium
AAAGAAGCCCGCAGCTAAGAAGCCTGCGGCGAAGAAGGCCGAGGCTGAAAAGCCAGCAGCAAAGAAGGCTGCTGAGAAGAAGCCGGTGGCGAAGACGGTAGCTGCAGAGGAAAAACCAGCAGCTAAGAAGACTGCTGCTGCAGAGAAACCGGTGGCGAAAAAAGCCGTGGCGGAAAAACCAGCAGCAAAGAAGGCGGCTGAAGAGAAGCCGGCAGCAAAGAAAACGGTAGCCAAGACAGAGCCGAAACCCGAGCCGAAACCCGAGCCCGCTCCTGAGGTTAAAGAGGAACCGAAAGCGGAGCCTGCGGCAAAGAAGCCCGCAGCTAAGAAGCCTGCGGCGAAGAAGGCTGCTACGAAGAAACCAGCGGCGAAGAAAACGGTAGCAAAGGCAGAGCCGAAGCCCGAGCCTGAGCCAAAGCCCGAACCCGCACCGGCACCAGAGCCGAAGCCCGAGCCGAAGCCTGAGCCCAAATCAGAGCCGAAGCCCGAGCCGAAGCCTGAGCCAGAGCCAGAGCCGGCACCCGAGCCTCAGCCTGAACCTGCACCTGAACCCGAGCCGGAGCCTCAGCCCGAGCCTGAGGTTGCAGAAGCCATTGCACCTGCGGTCGAGGAAATCGCTGAGGCTTTGGCCGAAGAACATGAAGAGCACTCCGAATACGCGGGCGTCGGCGGCGTACTGATCGCTGCAGCGGAGTGCGCTCCGCTCGTGAAGGTGGGCGGCCTGGCCGATGTCGTGGGCGCTCTTCCGAAATACTTGAAGAAGCTCGGCATCGATGCACGCATCATCATGCCGTTCCATCGACAGATCAAGGAAAAGTACTTCGGCCAGACGCAGCACATGTGTGATTTCCAGGCGAGCCTCGGCTGGCGTTCGCAGTATGTCGGCCTCGAGAAGCTTGAGCTCGACGGAACGATTTATTACTTCATCGACAACGAGTTCTACTTTGGTGGCCCCATCTATTGCGGCGGCGAGTTCGAAGGCGAGCAGTATGCGTTCTTCACCCGCGCGGTCATGGACGCCATCCCGCAGCTCGATTTCGATGTGCGCATCCTGCATTGCAATGACTGGCACACAGCTATGATGCCGTTGCTCGCCAAGACCCAATACCAGGGTGGCATGCAGGCAGGGCTTCGCACGGTGCTGACCATTCACAACCTGTTCTTCCAGGGTCAGTTCAGCCATGAGTTCGACCGCGATTTGCTGCGCGTCGACGACTCGTTGGCAACTCCTCAGTTCATCGAGCACTACGGTTGCGACAACATGCTGAAAGCCGGCATCGTGTTCGCCGACAAGGTGACGACCGTCAGTCCCACCTATTCTCAGGAAATCTGCGGTCCCGATCTGGGCGAGAGCCTCGACGGCGTGCTGCGCACGCGCGGCGGCGACCTGTGGGGCATCCTCAACGGCATCGATGTTGATGTGTGGGATCCTCAGACCGACCCCGCGTTGCCGCAGCGTTATTCCACGAAGAGCCTGTGGCGCAAGGAAAAGAACCGCGAGGCGCTGCTCGAGGAGCTCGGGCTTGCGCCGGTTGGCGAATACACCCCCGTCATCGCGATGGTGGGGCGCTTGACGCCGCAGAAGGGTATCGACCTGGTCAAGTGCGTGCTCGACGACATCATGGCCGAGGATGTGCGCATGATCATCCTGGGTTCCGGCGACGCCGAGTACGAGGACTTCCTGCGCGATGCGGAGAACCGCTACAAGGGCCGTCTGTGCTCATACATCGGTTACAACGGCGAGCTGTCGCATCGCATCTACGCAGGTGCCGACCTCTTCCTCATGCCGTCGCTGTTCGAGCCGTGCGGCATTTCGCAGATGATTTCGATGCGTTACGGCACGCTGCCCATCGTGCGCGAGACTGGTGGCCTGAAAGACACCGTCGTCCCGTACAACGAGTTCACGGGCGAGGGCACTGGCTTCTCGTTTGCCAACTACAATGCTCACGAGATGCTCGGCGTCATCCGTTACGCTCTGAGCGTTTGGCGCAACCCCGAGGCACGCAAACGCCTCATGACGCAAGCCATGGAAGCCGATTTCAGCTTCGACCGTTGCGCGCGCACCTACGCCGAGCTGTACAAGACGCTCTAGGCGCTTATCAATTTGCATCGGAAAGGGATTCCTTTCCGATGCAAATCTTCAGGACTGCCTGGCGTGCAAGCCAGGCTAAAGGCATGTGTCGAAAGGGACATCCCTTTTCGACGTAAAGCCTGACAGCGGGGTTTTTGTTGTCAGGTTTTCAATCGATTGAAAGATAGGTTTATGGCTAAAAAGACAACAGTCGACAAGAAGAAGGTCGCCGAAGTGCGCGAGCGCATCGAGAAGCGCGTGCGACGCGAATTCGGCGTGACGGCCGAAGCGGCTGTACTTCCCCAGATTTACCAAGCAGCGGCACTGTGCGTCCGCGATGAGGTCATGGACGTATTCTCAGCCGAGCGTACGCGCTCGCAAACATCAGGCGACAAATGCCTCATCTACCTGTGCGCCGAGTTTCTGATTGGGCGCGCATTTTCGAACAACCTCGTGAACCTCGGCCTGTATGACACCTACGCTGCAGCACTCGCAGAGATGGGCTACGATCTCGGTGACGTTGAGGAGCAAGAAGCTGACGCAGGCCTTGGCAATGGCGGTCTCGGCCGTCTGGCGGCCTGCTTTCTCGACAGCCTCTCGACGCTCGGCATGCCGGCCATGGGTTGTGGCATTCGCTATGAGTACGGTTTCTTCCGCCAGGAGATTCACGACGGCAAGCAGGTCGAATCGCCCGACGCTTGGCTCGAAAGCCGTGACGTTTGGTCGGCTGAGCGTGCTGACCGCGTGTTCGAGGTCAAGTTCGGCGGCACGGTCGAAGAGCTCTGGAGCGAAGACGGCAAGTTGAAGGTCGTCCAGCACGGCGCCCACACGGTACTTGCCGAGGCGTGGGACATGCCCATCGTCGGCTATGACAGCACGTTGCCGGCAACGCTACGCTTGTGGCGTGCTCGCTCGCCTCAGCAGATCGACCTTGCGCGCTTCAACCAGGGTCAGTACGAGACTGCAGTTGCCGAGCGCGAGCTGGCGGAGTCGATCTCGAAGGTGCTTTATCCCGAGGATAGCCACGAGCGTGGTCAGGAGCTGCGCTTGCGCCAGTTCTACTTCCTCGTTTCGGCGACGATGCAGTCGGTCGTTGATGCGCACAAGCGCCACTACGGCGATTTGCACACCCTGCCCGACAAGATTGCCATCCAGATCAACGACACGCACCCTGCGCTTGCCATCCCCGAGCTCATCCGCATTCTCATCGACGAGGAAGACTTCACGTGGGAGGAAGCGGTCGACATCGCCCAGCGCACGTTCAACTACACGAACCACACGGTCATGCCCGAGGCGCTCGAGAAGTGGTCGGCGCACACCATGCAGCGCTTGCTGCCGCGAATCTACCGCATCATCGAGACCATCGACGGCCGTTTCCGCGAGCGTATCTGGCAGCAGTATCCTGGCGATTCCGATCTCGTCACGCGTCTTGCAATCATCCAGGGTGGTCAGGTGCGTATGGCGAACCTGTGCGTGCTCGGCAGCGGTCACGTCAATGGCGTTTCCCAGCTGCACGGTCAGATTCTCCGCACGTCGCTGTTCCGCGATTTCTACACGGCATATCCCGAGCGTTTCGTCGGCATCACGAACGGCGTCACACAGCGCCGTTGGCTGGGCGTTGCCAACCCCGGCTTGAGGAAGCTCGTCGATGACACAATCGGCGAGGGCTTCATGAAGGATTGGCGCAAGATCGCCGAACTCGAGCCCTATGCGCAGGATGCTGCGTTCCGCAAGGCGTTCGATGAGGTGAAGACCGACAACAAGCATTCGTTCGCCAAGTGGCTTGCAGCCAGTCGTGGTATCGAGATCAATCCCGACACCATCATCGATGCTCAGGCCAAGCGCCTGCACGAATACAAGCGCCAGCTCATGAAGGCGCTGCACATACTGGCGCTCTACGACGACATCGTAGAAGGTCGCCTGACTGACTTCCCGCCCATGACCTTCGTGTTCGCGGCGAAGGCGGCGCCGGGTTATCGTCGCGCAAAGGACATCATCCGCCTGATCAACGCCATTTCGGCTCTTGTGGCTTCCGACGAGCGCACGCGCGACCTCATCACGGTCGTGTTCCTGCCGAACTACGATGTCACCGCTGCCCAGCACCTCGTATCTGCTGCCGACATCTCCGAGCAGATTTCAACGGCGGGCTTGGAGGCATCGGGTACCGGCAACATGAAGTTCATGCTCAACGGTGCCATTACGCTCGGCACGATGGACGGTGCAAACGTCGAGATTGCCGAACAGGTCGGCCCCGATAACATCTTCATCTTCGGTGCTACGGTCGAAGATCTTGCGCGCATCCAGGCTGAGGGTTCGTACAACCCGCGGGGAATCGCCGAGTCGAACCCGCGCCTCATGCACGCGCTCAATCATCTCGTCGATGGCAGCCTGCCCACTCCGGACGGCAGCCGCTTCGAGGATTTGTTCTACGCGTTGTGTCCCGATGGCGGTTGGGGCGACCCGTACTACGTCATGCTCGATTTCGCGCCCTACGACGAGCGCTTCTTCGACGCTATCAAGGCGTACCAAAATCGAGACCGCTGGCTGACAAGTGCGGTCATCAACACGGCAAAGGCGGGCTATTTCAGCTCGGACCGCTCGATTGAGGATTACAATACTCACATCTGGCATTTAAGGTAAGGAATTGAACGGGGTGCCGAGGCACCCCGTTTCGTTTCAGGGGACAAGGGGAATGATATGGATATGGATGCCTTGGTGGCTGTAACAGACACCATCGATACCTACATGTACACCTACTTCTTGGTGTTCCTGCTCATTGCAGCGGGTCTATACTTCACGATTCGCACCAAGGTTGTGCAGTTCACGCATCTGAAGGACATGTTCAAGGCCATCACCGAGAAGAAGCACGTCGAAGGTGGCAAGAGCGTGTCGTCATTCCAGGCCATGATGGTCTCGACGGCTTCCCGCGTGGGCACGGGCAACATCGCCGGCGTGGCTACCGCCATCGCGGTCGGCGGCCCGGGTGCCGTGTTCTGGATGTGGGTTATGGCGCTCATCAACGGCGCATCGGCATTCGTTGAGTCGACGCTCGCGCAGATTTGGAAAGTGAACGCGGGCAACGGCGAATTCCGCGGTGGTCCTGCTTACTACATCGAGCAGGCGTTGCATAAGCGTTGGCTCGGCATCGTGTTCGCCATTTCGCTCATCTTCTGCTTTGCGTTGGGCTTCAACGGTCTCCAGACCTATAACATGAGCTCGTCGATCGAGTATTTCTACGACCAGGCCGTCATCAACACTGCTGGTGCGCCAGGCTATTTCGAAACGCAGATTCCGTTCGCCATCGGCTTGCTGCTGGCCATCGTCTTCGCATTCGTGCTGTTTGGCGGCACGCACCGTATCAGCTTCCTCACGTCGGCCATCGTGCCGGCGATGGCAATCCTCTACCTGGTGTTGGCCATTGTTATGGCTGTCATGAACGCCAGCGCGCTACCGGCTGTGTTCGGGCTCATCTTCCAGGAGGCATTCGACTTCGAATCGATTGTCGGCGGTTTTGCTGGGTCGATGATCGTTCAGGGTATCAAGCGTGGCCTGTTCTCCAACGAGGCAGGTATGGGTTCGGCTCCGAACGCCGCTGCTGCAGCCAGCGTGTCGCATCCGGTCAAGCAGGGTCTCGTGCAGACGCTGTCGGTCTTCATCGACACGATCCTCATTTGCACCTGTTCGGCAGTTATGATCATGATTTTCGTCCAGGGCCACATGGAGCTCACGCCGTTCGGCGGTGCAGCTGACGGTCTGACGAACATGCCGCTCGTCCAGCAGACCATGCTGTACGCATTCGGCGATGCAGGCATCATCTTCATGACCATTGCCATTTTCGCGTTCGCGTTCTCGAGCCTCGTCGGCAACTACTACTACGCCGAGCAGAACTTCAAGTTCATCACTCAGAACAAGACTGCTCTGACGGTGTTCCGTCTCGTATGTGCCGTCGTCGTGTTCTTCGGCGCCCAATCCACTCTGACGCTTGCGTGGAACCTGGCCGACATCTTCATGGGCATTCAGGCTTTCATCAACATCGTGGTCATCTTCCTGCTGGGCAAGTGGGCATTTGCTGCCCTCGACGACTACAAGGCCCAGAAGGCTCAGGGCCTCGATCCTGTCTTCGTGGCCGAGAACTTCCCCGGCATGCCTGCCACCGAGTGCTGGCATGAGACGCGCGAAGAGCTGCCGACCATTGACGAAGGCATCGTCTTCGGCGGAGGCGAGGAGTAATCGTAATCGCAAAATGGGCGCACTCGCGCAGGCGCCAGGCTGGCGCTTGCGCGACTGCGTTCGGAAGAGGGGCCTTTTGCGCGGTGGGCGATTCCTGTATTTCGCGCGTGAAGTGCCGTATGGACGGCATATTTCAGCATTGGCGACCTCGAGTTTTGGTGAGCGTATAATAGAACCATGTCAAACGAACTACTGAAATGGAGCATCGGGCACGATCCGTGCCGTGTAGGCGATCGCTCGCCGCAAGGTGCGCTTGCCGGCGGTGGAGCGGTCAGCTTGCTGCTGCGTGTTGCCTCGCAAGTGCGCGAGACGGTGACATCGGTTGATGTGTTAGTTTGCGAGGAGGGCTCTTCGTGGTTCGAGCTCCCGATGGCACCGCTCGATGCAGGATATGCTGCAACGGTCGAAATTGCTTCGCATCCCCACGTCGTGTTCTATGCGTTCCGCTTGGTGCTGACCGACGAGGCGATAGCTTATTACGTCCCATGTGCCGATGGCCGTTCCACAGCTGGCGAGCTTGTGATTCCCGGCGTTGACGGCGAGTGGGGCGAAACAGGCTGGGTGTTCGCAGAATGGCGCCTGGCAGGACGCCCAAGCGGTGCGTTCGGTTTGCCCGAAATCATGCCTGGGTTCCAAATCACCGTTTACGATCCCTCGTTTGCAACGCCTGATTGGATGGCCGGTGCGGTCATGTACCAGATTTTCCCTGATCGTTTCGCGCGGGGCGAGGAGGGTATTCGCCAAGAGGGGCTTGCCTACCATGAAGCGATGGGTCGTCCCATGCACTTGCATGAGTCCTGGGACGAGCCAGTCGAATGGTTGGGCGAACCTCCCGTCGGTGATGCTCCTGATGATGATTTCGATGAAGATGCCGATGATGAGGAAGCGATCGTCGAGACACCTGAGGAAAAGGCGCTGAAGGCCGCCATGAAAGCTTATGACCCGATCGACTTTTTCGGCGGGACGCTCGAGGGCATTCGTGAGAAGCTGCTGTACCTCGAATCGCTCGGCGTCGAGGTTCTTTACCTGAATCCGATTTTCGAAGCCCGCTCGAATCATCGCTACGACACAGCGGACTACGAGCGCATCGAGCCGTTGCTCGGCGACGAAGAGGATTTCAAGCGCTTGACAACCGATGCGGCCGACCATGGCATTTCGATTGTGCTGGACGCTGTGCTTTCGCATACCGGCGATGACAGCCGCTACTTCAATGCTCGGGGCACGTACGACGCTCCTGGAGCGATGCAGGGCGAATGGTCGCCGTTCCGCGCGTGGTACGACTTCACCGAGCAGGAGAACGGCGTACCGTATCGTTGCTGGTGGGGTGACCGCACGCTTCCCGAGGTCGACGAGCGCAATTGGGCTTGGCAGGATTACATTCTCGGGCATCCAGGGCAGGGCGATGGCGTGCTTGCCCATTGGCTTGCTGCAGGTGCGCGTGGCTACCGACTCGACGTGGCAGATGAGCTGCCCGATGACGTGCTATCCGGCATCCGGTCGACCGTGAAGGCAGCGAATCCCGAGGCGATTGTCATCGGGGAGGTTTGGGAAGACCCCACGACGAAAACGAGCTACGGGATTAGGCGCAACTATGCATTGGGCTTCTCGCTCGACTCCGTGATGAACTACCCGCTTCGTTCTGCTCTGCTTGGGTTTGCGCTCGGCGACATCGATGCGCATCAGCTTGCTGCGCATCTCAGGCAACAACAGGCGAATTATCCAGCGCCGTTGTATCGGGTGCTCATGAATCTGCTGTCCACGCACGATGTCGAGCGCATGCGCAGTGTGCTTGCGTTGGGCGGTGCAGTGAAGAACCTTCCTCGCAACGAACAGCTCATTGAGATCGAATCGATCACGGCTGCTCAGGATGCGGTGGCGGCTCGTTTGCAGCGCATGATCGTAACGCTTTTGTATGCGCTGCCCGGAGCTCCGTGCATCTACTATGGTGACGAGCGCGGGTTGCAAGGCGGCGGGGACCCGTTCTGCCGGGCAACGTTCCCCTGGGCGGGCAAGCGCACCGATTGCGGGGAAGATCTGACCGAGTTCTACCAGGTCATCGGATCGTTGCGCAAGAAATCTTCCGTGTTGCGACAAGGAACGCTTGCGTGCGTTGCGGTCGACCCAGACGTTTTGTGTGTCGTTCGTGCGTTGCCCGATGGTGGGGTAGCGCTTGCGGTGACGAATTGTGCTGACGAGCCGAAGCTTATCGCAGTTGACCTGCGCAAGCTCGGAATCGAAGCGCCTAATGGCGAAATCGATTGCGTGATGTGCTCTGAGCAGGGTGGCTCCGCCTCGGCACGTGTAAGAGACTGCCTCGCCGAGATGCAAGTTCCTGCTTGCTCGACGTCTATTTTCGAGTGATGTCCTGATTTCGCCTTGTGCTACGTGGGTGGCTTTCGGCTATTCAATGCTCCTGTTATCAATCCGAATCAGGAAGGGCAGTGCGCTCGGGGGATCCGCCGTAGCAACGCGCGTCCATGGCCAGTGCAAGGTTGTCTGCGTGGCGGAACAGCCCCACGAACAGGGCTATGAAAGCCGAGCTCCAAACTTCCAGCGTGCGCTTCAGCGAGCCGGTAGTATCGGCACCGCGCGCTTTCTGCGCCATGCGGATGCGTTCGAACTCGTCTTCGACAACGGGGATGAACCTTACCGAAAGCGCAAAGGTGAGCGCGATGTCGTCAACCGGCGCATGCAGGTGGCGCAAGGGCGCGATGAGCCATCTGAAGGCTTGCAGCAGTTCCGAAGACGACGTCGTGAAGCATACGACGAAACTTGCCGCGATGAGCGCAACCATGCGTACTGCCACAAGCAGGCCTGCGAGCACGCCGTCGAGGCCGGGGGAGTACAGCACGTTGAAGAACAGCGAGAATGCCGCCATGATGTATACGGGGACAAGCGAGCTGTTCATCACCGACAATGGCAGCGTGGCTACTCCTATAACTACAGCGATCGCTGCTGCAAGGATGCCCACACTCCACCAATTGGGTGCGGCGAGCAACGCAATCGAGAACACAAACAGCACGACAATCTTGACCCGCGCATCACATCGATGCACGGGGGTTTCCCCCGCAATGTATGTCATACCGAATCGCGCCATCGTTCAAGTATAGTCAGAATCACTCTCCCCTGGGAAAAATGATTCTGCGTTTGTCTTGACGATCACATTCCCCGGGGGAAGATGATTCTCACTCCGGGAAATCGGTTCGACGATCACGTTCCCCGCGGGAAATCGATTTCCTCCGGGGAAAGTGATTCTTGCTGCAATTTGCCTTGTGCGGATTGCAAGTATCCGCTTGACGGGCAGCGTTCAATAGACGAACATATGTACTATGGAAAACTCTCAGAACATGAGTGCTCTCGAGGGGCTGAACCCTTCGCAAACCGAGGCGGTCACGACGACCGAAGGTTGCGTGCGCGTTATCGCCGGCGCCGGCTCGGGCAAGACGCGGGCGCTTTCGCAGCGGTTCGCATATCTCGTCAACGACCTGGGCATCATGCCTGGCAATATCCTATGCGTCACGTTCACGAACAAGGCGGCCAATGAGATGCGCCAGCGCATCCGCCGCCTCACGGGCGATGCCGACACGGGTTACGTTAACACGTTCCATGGCTTTTGCGTGTCGGTGTTGCAAGAAGATGCGGCGGCAGTGTCGTTCCCCAAGAGCTTCTTGGTGCTCGACAATTCCGACATCGATGCCATGTTGCAAATCATTTACGACGAGCGTGGGCTTACGTTGCGTGATTATACATTCGCTCGTGCACGCGACATGTTCGAGATCCGCAAGACGTTCACCGAGAAGAGCTACTACCTCGATCTGATCGACCTCTCACCTGAGGCGCTCAAGCTCAAGTACGATTTGGCAGAAGAACCCGATGATATCCTGTTCTACGGCTACCTTTATCAGCAGAAGAAATGCTTCGGCCTCGACTACAACGACCTGATCATATTCACGCTCGAGATTTTCCGCCGTCGCGAGGATTTGCGTCTCAAATGGCAGAAACGCCTCGAATACATCATGGTCGATGAGTTCCAAGATATCGACGGGCTTCAACACGAGCTCATGGAAGTGCTTGCTGGCTATCACGGCAACCTGTTCGTCGTCGGCGACCCCGATCAAACCATCTACACCTGGCGTGGGGCCAACGTGAAGTATCTTCTCGAGTTCGACAAGCGCTTTGCTGGCACGCACACCGTCATGATGAACGAGAACTATCGTTCGACTCCGCAAATCACCATGACGGCGAACTCGCTCATCAGCGCAAACAGGCATCGCATGCCGAAAAGCCTCACCGCCATGAGCGGTCCGGGACCCAAAACGCTCTGCTATCATGCGAAGAGTTCTGCCGACGAGGCTGCTTGGATTGCAAGTCAGGTTGAAGATCTCGTGCGCGAAGGCGTGCAGCTGCGTGACATCTGCGTGCTGTATCGCGCCCATTATGCATCGCGCTCAATCGAGGAAGCGCTCGTCAAAGAGCAAATCCCCTACGTCATCTACAGTGGTGTGCAGTTCTTCGACCGAAAAGAGGTCAAGGACGCGCTCGCGTATCTGCGCATGGTCATCTTCCGCGATGACTTGTCGTTCGAGCGCATTGCGAATGTGCCGCGGCGCAATCTGGGCCAACGCCGCATGAAGTTCCTGCGCCAATATGCCGAAGGCAATGGCGTGTCGCTGTTCCGAGCTTTGTGTGACAACCTCGATAACGCCATCATGAAAGGCACGAAGGCCCGTGAGTTCGTCGACCTCGTCGAGCGTTTCTCGCCCGAAGCAGACAAGCGCCCAGCCTCCGAGTTGCTGGCCGATTTGCTCGACAAGAGCGGTTACGAGCAGGCCTTGCGCACCGAAGGCAGCCAGGAGCGCCTCGACAACCTGGCCGAGCTGCGCCAGGCCGTCTATGAGTTTGAGACGACTTGCGGTGAGGAAGCGACGCCCGACAACTTCCTGGCACACGTGTCGATGATGACGAACCTCGACAGGGGGCTTTCATCTAATAAGGTCAAGCTCATGACCATTCACGCGGCAAAAGGCCTCGAGTTCCCGCATGTGTTTTTCTGCGCGATGAACGAAGGCGTCATCCCCTCGCGCAAGACGAAGACCACCGAAGCTATGGAAGAAGAGCGCCGTCTTGCGTTTGTGGCCATCACGCGCGCCGAGAAACGGCTGTTCCTCACGTGCGCCGACGGTACGAGTCACGATGGCATGCCTCGCTATCCAAGTCGTTTTGTTCTCGACATCGACCCTGATTTAATCGATTTCGTCACGCCGCTCGAGGATTCGCTCGTCAAGGATGCCCGTGCCTACATGCGGGTTCGCGATGCGCAGCTCGACCAGGCCGAGGCGGCGCCTGCGTTTGAGGTGGGGTCGCGCGTTAAGCACCTCGTGTTCGGCACGGGTACTGTTGTGGGCATCGACACCGAACGCAACGCCTATGAGGTGCATTTCGATGGCATGGACACCCCGCGCAGTCTTGCCATGCGGGCGAAGCTCGAAAGGGCGTAGCTATCTTTTGCTGCGACCATTGCAAAACGACTAACCGATGATCTTTCGTCCATATGAGGTGGTGAATTTCCTATAATCTCGTACGATGATCAATAGTTGGCAGGATCGATAAGTATTGAAGACGAGAAGAGCGAGGTTAGCAGGGGCTCATGCGTGGCATGAATAACATGCAAGCGAATATCTGCCTGTTGGCAGTAACGCTGTGTTGGTCATGCGAAGTTGTCCTTCTGGCGCTTGTGCCAAAAGAGGTAAATCCGTTCGCTACGAACTGCACCACATCGCTCATCGCCGCACTGCTGCTCGGTGCATGCTTCTACAGAAGGATCGTTGCGACATTCAAGCGCGACGGATTTGTGTTGGCGCGCAGGATTGCGCTGCTCGGCGTTTTGTATGCCACATACAACGTGTTGATCGAAGAGGGGATCGACTACTTCAACGTTTCGGCAAGCGCATTTACGCTCTCAATGACAGCGGTGGTATTGCCTGTTCTGTTGTTCGTTTTACGGCGCGGCGTTGATACGCGCACGTGGGTTTCGGTGATTTATGTAACTGCTGGTATTGCAATCGCAATGTATCCATCGTTCGAACATGCGCAAGCGCTGGGCATTGTGATTATGATCGTGAGCTGCATCCTTCGCGCTGTGTTCATTGTGAAGCTGAACGACTACGCACAAGAGCACGAAGCGGTGACGCTTGCAGCGGGATTAACGTTTTGCAGCGCTGTCGCAACGTTCATTCCTTGGTGCGTTATGGAGCCTGTGACGTTTATGGCAATGCCTTGGACGGCGGAGCTCGTTGCCGTTTACGTGATTCTCGGCTACTTCGTCGTTGCGTTTGCGACCGTGATCAACATTTTCGCGCAACGACGAGCCACTGCTGTCCACTCCACGATTATCTATTCGACTGAGATCGTGTTCGCAACCATTTGGGCGACATGCCTTCCGAGCAGAATTGTCGATCGCGTCGAGCTCACGCCAGCCATCATCATCGGATGCATGTTGATCATCGTGGGCAGCTTGGTGAAAATCGCACCATTTGGCAAGGGGTGGGAAGAGCTTGTCGAAGAACCCAGCGCGGCGGTCTCCGAGTCCATTTGGCATGTCCACGCAAAGCGCATGCCCGATCTCGTATCGGCGCTTCTTTTGCGCATTCGATTTACCTTCGCGCGCAACGCGACGTTGTTCATCGTTTTGCTCGTGGTTTACCTGGTGATTTCGTTGCCGTTCAAAGCGCTTGCAATCATCCCTGGATTCACCGATGTTCGACCGGTGTGCATGCTCATGCCTGTGTATGGCATCTTCTTCGGTCTGCCGGGTTGTTTCGCGTTTGCAGTGGGCAATGTCATCAGCGACATAGCATCGGATAGCCTGCGGTGGTCTTCGATTGCAGGCTTCATCGGCAACTTCGTCTATCCCTATTTGATGTACCTGTATTGGACTCAGATAAGAAAGAAGCAGTTCAACCTGCGAAGCAGGCGGGCGGTTGCGTTATTCATAGTTACGATCCTCGTTTGCGCTTGCGTCGAGACATTGATCATTACGCCAGCGGTTGCGCTGATGTATCCCGAGGTCGACGCTGCAGTGTTCGCGTTGTCATGTGTTGGGAACTTGTCCATCTTCCCCATAGGGTTTGCCATACCGTTCATCATCTTGATTCAAGATGAATTGGGATTCGTGCCAATTGCCCGGGGAAGCTTGTATCCGGAACCGTACGACTATCATACGAAAGAGCGTTCAACAGCATAAATCCGTCAAACCAGCGGGTCTTCCGCACTTTATCGATGCGCATTGCCAGTGCGACGGTTGGTCGTAGTGAACAGCCGTTGACCTGTATGCTTCGATTTCCACCGAAGCATCGTTGAAGCATATGTGACGAGTGCTATCATAGAAACGCTTAGTAACCAATCGCCCCAAGGAGGCACCACATGAGCATGATTATCGATGTGTACGGTCGCGAAGTTCTCGATTCCCGCGGCAACCCCACCGTCGAGGTGGAAGTCACCCTTGAAAGCGGCGCCATGGGGCGTGCGATGGTTCCGTCCGGTGCGTCGACCGGTGCGTTCGAGGCTGTCGAGCTGCGCGATGGCGACAAGGACCGCTACATGGGCAAGGGCGTCCAGACTGCGGTCGAGCATGTGAACACCGAGCTTGCCGACGAGCTCGTGGGCTACGAGTCCGACGACCAGCGCGCAATCGATGACGCGATGATCGCCCTCGACGGTACTGACAACAAGGGCCGCTTCGGCGCCAACGCCATCCTGGGCGTCTCGCTGGCAACCGCTCGTGCAGCTGCTGAGGAAGCAGCTCTGCCGCTCTACAAGTATGTTGGCGGTCCGAACGCTCATCTGCTGCCCACTCCCATGATGAACATCCTCAACGGCGGCGTGCATGCTGACAACAACGTCGACTTCCAGGAATTCATGATCATGCCGGTTGGCGCTGAGACGTTCGCCGAGGCTCTGCGCTGGTGCGCCGAGATCTACCACACCTTGAAGAAGGTTCTGCATGATGCTGGCCTGGGCGGCGGCGTAGGCGACGAAGGCGGTTTCGCTCCCAACTTCAAGACCAACAAGGAGCCGCTCGAGTACATCATGAAGGCTTGCGAGGCTGCTGGCTACAAGCCCGGTTCAGACATCATGTTCGCCATGGATCCGGCTTCCACCGAGTTCTACAACGCCGAGACGGGCAAGTACGTGCTGGCGGGCGAGGGCCGCGAGCTCTCGAGCGACGAGATGGTCGACTACTGGGAGGCCCTCGTCAACGAATTCCCGATCATCTCGATCGAGGACGGCATGGCCGAGGAAGACTGGGATGGTTGGAAGAAGCTCACTGACCGCATTGGCGACCGCGTGCAGCTCGTCGGCGACGACCTGTTCGTCACCAACTCTCAGCGCCTGGCCAAGGGCATCGGGCTAGGCTGCGCCAACGCCATCCTCATCAAGGTCAACCAAATCGGCAGCCTGACCGAGACCCTCGAGGCCATCGAGCTGGCCAAGACCCATGGCTACACCTGCGTTATGTCGCATCGCTCCGGCGAGACCGAGGACACCACGATCGCCGACCTGTCCGTGGCTTGCAACACCGGCCAGATCAAGACCGGCGCTCCGTGCCGTTCCGACCGTGTTGCCAAGTACAACCAGCTGCTCCGCATCGAGGAAGAGCTCGAGACGCAGGCTGTCTACGCCGGCATGTCCGCCTTCTACAACATTAAACGTTAAAAGAAACATTCTCGTTTCGAGATAAATAGCGTATGATGGTTGCGCTCCGTTTTATCGGGGCGCAACTTTTTTGTTGCGTTTTGTACCAAATCGTTGTGAATGAGGAGAAACACGGTGGCTATTCCCGAAATGATTTCCCTCGAGGACGCTCGCGAACTCGTGCTTTCGCATGTGAGCGCTCTCGAGATTGAAGAGGTGGGCGTGCTCGACATCATCGGGCGCGTGGCGGCAGAGGATCTGGCGAGCGATATCGACATCGCGCCGTTCGCACATTCGGCGATGGATGGTTTCGCCATGCGCGCGTCTCAGCTTGCTGATGCAAGTCCCGAAAATCCCGTCGAGCTGGATGTCATCGCGGAAGTGCCTGCAGGCAGTTTCTACGAAGGCGAGCTTGCCGACGACCAGTGCGTGCGCATCATGACCGGTGCGCCGCTTCCCGATGCAGCTGATTCCTGTGTGAAGTACGAAATCGTCGATATCGTTTCGGGTGACGGTCGTGAAGGCAGCCGCGTGGCGTTCACGGCGCCTGCAGGTGTGGGTGACAACATCCGTGCAGCGGGTGAGGAGGCCAAAGCCGGCGAGGTCATCGTGCATGTGGGCGAGGTCGTCCACTCAGCAGGTGTGGGCTTTTTGACGGGTTGTGGCGTGACGCGCTGCAAGACCTACCGCCGTCCGCGCGTTGCCATCATCGCGACTGGTTCTGAACTGGTCGATCCCACCGAGGTTCCCACACAGGGCAAGATTCGAAATTCGAACAGCTACGCGCTTGCAGCTTGCGCGATCGACGCGGGCGCCATCCCCGAGATTCGTCCCATCGCAGCAGATGATTTCGAGGGGCTGAGGGCAGCTGTGCTTGAGTGCACGCGCGAATTTGATTTCGTCGTCACGAGCGGTGGTGCGGCAAACGGCGACTACGACTTCATCAAGAAGGTCGTTGACGACGCAGGCGAGCTGCTCATGACCACCGTCAACATGCGTCCCGGCAAGGCGCAGACGTTCGGCATCGTCGAGGGTACGCCCGTGTTTGGCTTGCCTGGCAACCCGGCGGCAGCCTATCTCGGCTTTGAGATGATCATCCGCCCGGCTCTGCGCAAGATGCAGGGATACTCGCATTTCGAGCGTCCGCATGTCATGGCGAAGCTGACGGGTCCCGCCAAGAAGAAGGACCCGCGCCGCATCTTCAATCGTGGTACTCTCTCAAAGAACGAGGCGGGGGAGTACGAGGTTACGCTCGCCAAGAACCAGAGTTCTGGTCTGTTTGGCCCCATCCAGCGTTCGAACTGCTTCATCGTCTTGCCCGAAGGTCCCGGTAAATACGATGCGGGCGACACCGTCGATTGCGTGTTGCTCGACATTCCCGAGGAGGTGCTGCTCTAATGGCAGAATTGAGATTTGCGATCGTGACGTGCTCCGATACCCGCTCAATCGAGCAGGATACAGCCGGTGCTGCTCTCGAGCAGCTCATCGCTGACAATGGTTGGGAGTGCGCGAGTCGCGTCATTGTCAAGGACGAGCGCGCCGACATAGCGGCGGCCATCGTCGAGGCGTGCGACACGATCGACGCCGACATCGTGCTCACGTGCGGTGGCAGCGGCCTGTCGCTGCGCGATGTGACGCCCGAGGCCACGCAAGACGTCTGCGAGCGCAATGTTCCTGGCATCGCCGAGGCCATGCGCGCACACTCGCTGGCCATCACACCGTTTGCGATGCTCTCGCGTGCGCTTTGCATGCAGCGCGGTCGCCATATCGTCATCAACCTTCCGGGCAGCGAGAAGGCTGCTCGTGAAAACTGGGACGGCATTGTTGCCGCTTTGCCGCATGCTGCCAAGATGATGGCAGGCGGCGGCCACTAAGGAGCTTTCGTGGGCGAGTCGGTGCCCTGGCCCCTGACTCATTGTGCACAATGAGTC
>JAZLCO010000034.1:0-6932 GCA_045614225.1 Eggerthellaceae bacterium
GCTAAGACATTTGTCTTCCTAAGACCGCTTGGCCTCCGACTTGAGAACGAGGAGCTGGCGGAACCCTGGCAGCCCGGCGAGGTCGTCATGGAGCTGCGCGACATCACCCGCGAGTTCCAGAACGGCGAGACCGTGACCAAGGTGCTCAAGGGCGTGAACCTCGACGTGTACGAGGGCGAGTTCCTGGCGCTGCTGGGCGAGTCGGGCTGCGGCAAGTCGACGCTGCTCAACATCGTGGGCGGCATGGACTCGGCGACCTCGGGCACCTTCACCTACCTGGGCCGGGACCTGAGCAGCGCCTCCCAGGACGAGCTCACCGAGTTCCGCCGGGCCAACATCGGCTTCATCTTCCAGAGCTACAACCTCATGCCCAACCTCACGGCGGTCCAGAACCTCGACCTGATAGGCGAGCTGGTCGACGACCCCATGGACGCCGACGAGGCGCTCGCGGTCGTGAAGCTCTCCGACCGCAAGCGCAGCTACCCCTCCCAGCTCTCCGGCGGCCAGCAGCAGCGCGTCTCGATCGCCCGCGCGCTGGTGAAGAACCCCAAGGTGATACTGGCCGACGAGCCCACCGCGGCGCTCGACTACGCCACCTCTATCGAGGTGCTGCAGGCCCTCGAGGAGGTCGTGCGGGGCGGCACGACCATGGTGATGGTCACCCACAACGAGGAGATCACCCGCATGGCCGACCGCGTCGTGCGCATGCGCGACGGGCGCATGCACGAGGTCACGGTCAACCGCCACCCGGCGCACGCCACGGACCTGGTCTGGTAGGTGACGCACGTGAAGCCGACCCAGGTAAAGGAGCTGTTCGCCAACATCAGGAAGACGTTCGTGTCGTTCTTCAGCATCCTGATGTTCGTTGCGCTGGGCGTGGGCGTCTTCCTCGGCATCAGCTGGGCGGGCCCCGCGCTCCAGAACGCCGCCGACAGCGAGTTCGACAAAGGGTCGCTGCACCATTTCCAAATTCAATACCTGTACGGATTGACCGATGACGACTTGGCGGAGCTTGCCAAGGTCGAAGGGGTGTCCGACATCGAGCCAACTCGGCAGTCTTTCCAAACTGCCACCATCAGCGGCGTTGAGAGAACGGTCAAGGTGCAGACCCTGACCGAGCGTATCGACGTACCCGTTGTGATCGAGGGAGAGCTTCCTTCGAACCCAAGTGAAATCGCATTGAACGAGATTGCGGCAATGAATGTTGGTTGCAATGTTGGCGATACCATCACGTTCATAGAAGACGGCAACGCTGGCGGCGATGATGACCCCTCGGCATTGCTGGCACAATCAACAGACACTGCAGTCGGTGAATCCGAGAATGCAGGGACGGTTGACAAGGATGGTATGAAGTACCTGAACGGGTCGGCCTACAAGGTCACGGCCCTCGTCAAGAGTCCCGAGTACGTGGCCAGAGGGTCGGCGACGTACGGTCTTTCCGCCTCGCCGACGGGCTCAATTGACCTACTGGCCTGGGTTCCCGCAGAGGCGTTCGACGCTTCGGCATTCCAAAACGGATATCCGGTGGTCAACGTGGCTTGCGATAGCCTGAACGGCTTGGCAACCTTCAGCGACAACTACAAGAAGGCGTCTTCCGAACTCGAGCAGGGCATCGTCGATGTGGCAACTGCTTTGGCAAATGCGCGATTCGAGGATTTGCATGGTCAGGCGGGAAAGAAAATCGACGACGCTCAACAGCAGCTCGACGAGGGAAAGCAAAAGATTGTCGATGGCGAGCAACAGCTTGCAGACGGCCGCGTCGAGCTCGAGTCAAAGAAGGCCGAAGGCGAGGCGAAACTTGCGGAGGGCTATCAAACGCTCATGTACTACGAGGGTTTGAAGCAAGAAGGAGAGGCAAAGCTTGCGGAAGGCCGTGCGATAATCGCCCAAGCTGAGGCACTGCTCGCCGAAGCCGATAAGGCAAAAGCGAAAGTTTCGAAAATTGCATCCGATGCGAGCGATTTCAAGAAAGACCAAGACGCTAAGCTCGCCGAAAAGAAGATCGCCCAAGAGGAATACGATGCCAACCTCGACGCTTACGGATCCAATGTTACGGACGATCTGAAAGAATACGCTGATAAAGTAGGGGTCACCGTTCCCAAGATCGACCATACCAATTTCAATGAGGCCCTTGAGCTGGCGAACGAGATAACAGCCCACTTCGAGGAATTCCCCGTGACGTTCCAGTGCGAGACCATGACGCTTGCTCAAGCGAGGGTACGGCTCGCCGAGGGGCACCAGCAACTCGCTGATGCCGAAGCGCTGTACAACGATGCGGTTCCCAAGCTCAACGCTGGCTGGGCCCAGTACTATGCAGGGTGGGACGAACTGAATCGCCTTGCGGCAGAAGGCGAGCAGAAGCTCGCCGATGGCGAAGCCGAGCTCGCCGAAGCCAAGGAGAAGGTGGCCGAGAACGAGCCGAAACTCGAGAAGGCCAAGCAGCGTTTCGCCTCCATGAAGCAGAGCAGGTGCGCTGTCATGTCGCGTTCCTACAATGCAGGGGCGGCTCAAGTCTCCATGTTCAGCGATATCACCTCGAATCTCAGTTTCTCGATGGCGGCTCTGTTCATCATCGTAGGCTTGCTCGTCTCCTACTTTGCTGTCAGCCGCATCGTGCACGAGCAGATAACGCAAATCGGCACCAAGAAGGCGCTCGGTTTGCGTTCGCGTGAAATCACGACAAGCTTCCTGGCGTACTCTGCAATCGCGGTCGTCGCCGGCGCCATTGTCGGCACAATCGTGGGCGTCTTGCTGGTCGAGGGAATCATCGGAAGGGTGTTCGGCGGCATGTTCACGTTCGGCGGATATCCGCCGTACTTCGGGATACCGCTGTTCCTCGTGGTTGTGCTGCTCGAGTTGGTGCTCGTGCTCGGCGCCACATACCTTGCTTGTCGCAGGATCTTGAAAGAGCATGCCGTCGAGCTGCTGAAGGGTGAAAAGCCGCCCGAGGGTAAGACGCGCTTCTATGAGAAATGGGACTTTTGGGATGGTTTGCCGCTGTTTATCCAGACTATCGTGAACAACTGCGTGAACGACAGGCGCCGCGTGCTGAGCACGATTGTGGGCGTGGCAGGGTGCACGGCGCTCATCGTGACGGCCATCACGCTGAACGACAACGTTACGAAGAGTTACGACCGCCACTACGAGAGCGTGTACGACTTCAATGCCATCGCGTATGTCGATGCGAAAACCGACGGCGCGGCGGACGAGGTCGAAAAGGCGCTCGAGCAGGAAGGCTACACTGCGACACCCGCCCTTCGCCAGCGCTTCATCCTCACCCAACCAGACGGAGATCGCGGTGCTGTCCGCATCGTCGTGCCGTCGGATGAAAGCGAATTCGCGGATGCGTATCACGTGAATTCCGTTTCGGGCAACGCCTTCGATCTTTCTGACGAAGGTGTGTGGGTCAGTCAGGCGTATGCCGACCATTTCGGAGCGAAGGTCGGCGACACGTTGACGTTCGAGGACTCCGATGGAAGGATGTATCAGGCTCCTATCAGCGGGTTCCATGAGTTTTGGCTGACGTACCACGAAGTCGTAATGGGACGAGACACCTACAAGAACCTGTTTGGTGAAGATGCAGCGCCGAACGTTGTGCTTACCAATACGCATGATGCGGATTTGCAGGATGTTGCGCAGCGTCTCGAAAGCGTGAACGGTTTCCACTCCATCGCAGACGACAAGACAAACCAGCACGGCGCCTTCGAAACGTTCTCGAAAGTGTCAGGTGCAGTCGTGCTCATCTACATCGCGCTATCTGCCCTCATGGCCATCGTCGTGCTCCTGAACCTGAACGTCATGTTCATCGAGGAGAAGAAACGGGAGCTCATCGTGCTCATGATCAACGGATTCAGAGTGAAAGACGCCCGGCACTACATCTCCTATGACAACATCGTGCTCACGGCAGTAGGCATAATCGTGGGGATACTGCTCGGTTGCATCATGGGCTCGATAACCGTTGCAACTGTTGAGCCTTCGACGAGCGTGTTCCTGAAAAGCCCCGATGGGCTGGCCATCGCAGTTGGCATCGTGGGCAGCGCAATTCTGGCAATCATCATGTCCCTCATTGCGCTGAGGCGCGTTTCCAACTTCAAACTGACCGATATCAACAGGTTCTAAGCACTTGTTGTCAAGCGCTGGTCGGGTGCGATACCTGGAATCTATTCGTTTCCAGGCAGGCGAGTCAGCGCAAGCTTTGCAGCCTCGTTTCCCATGATGGGTGCTATATCGCGCAGCATGCCGATGAGCGTGGTGCGCATCTCGGCAGGCAGTTTGGCGACGGCTTCGGCGACGGCAAGCGCGTTGACCGAGCGGTTCTCGCCAAACTCGCGCCATGTGTCGACCTCTGCAGCGCTGAAGATGTCGTAAACCGCGTCAATGAACAACTCGCGCTGGTCGCGGTCGTATAGCTTGGCCCAGCTGTTCATGGTTGCCGAGAGGATGGCTGCGTCGGGGCTGATCTCGTCGAGGGTGACGAAGTCGTCGCCCTCGACCACCCAATGGGTCGAAGCATGTTGTGCGAACAACATGCCGCTTGCACGTACAACGCGATAGTCGGTTCGGCTTTCCATGAGCATACCGAACACGCTGCTTTCAGGGACGGTCTTGCTGAGTTTCGCCTTGTATGCGATCGAATCGATGCGCGGGGTTGGCGTAAGCGCGAAGCCCGGGCCATCGTGGCTGAAGATGCGCTCGACTTTTTCGAATGTCTGCTCACGGCAGGTGAGCGCGGCATACTCAGCCAGGTTGCCGCCCTTGCTGTGCCCGCCCACGTACAGGTGGGTTGGTTCGGTGTCCGCTATATCTTCGAGGTAGGTTCGGGCGCTCACCTGGCTGGGGACTTCCTCCATGAACGTCAGGTTGAAGTCTTCCTTCCATCCGGCGAGCGAGTTGTCGGTGCCGCGATAGGCCACGTAAGCCGAGCCGTCTGGGAAGAAGAACGTGATGGCTGCGAACTGCTTCTCGAAATGATTCGAAACATCGTTTGCGTAATAGCCCACCTTGAGTTCGGCGTAGCGCGGCGAGGCGAGTAGGGCAGACAGGAACTCGTCGCCGCCCATGTTCGAAAGCCATATCTCGCCGAATAGGTCGACATGCGAGATGCCGCAGATGGCGACTGGCAACGGCATGAGCTCGGTTGGCACGGTGCGCCCGATTGCGCCCTTCTCGAAGCTGAAGTACGAGATCGTCGAGAGCACGAGGCTGTCCACGTCGTTCAACGGCACCGCATCAAACGGCTCCCGTTGCTCTTCGAGATATTCGACAATCGTGTGATTCATGACGTCTTTCCAATCGGGGTCTTTCATGAACAGTATAGAGTTCGCCTGCCCGTGATGGGTCAATGCTTCTCAGGAATCAAATTACAAGCGAACAGTGAGGCGTGCGAAATGGGCTCAATTGCAAGCTCATCGCAAGCACGAACGATGGGCAAATTCGTCACGATTTATTTGAACGACTTGGTGGATTTGTATTGTGCACTGTGCCATAATGCTCATAAAGAAATTTTATGAGCATTATGCGTGTGCAAGGATAACGTTTGGCATTGACGTTGTTCGGCTGTTTGGCTGAAGGCGTAAAGGTTTCGATTTGTAGTGGTGGGTTAAGTCTTTTTGCGAGAAAGGCTGAAGAGAGGAAGGAACCAGCATGACGTATCAAACCGAGAACACGATTGAGAAACGTGAGGCGCGCGTTGCAGCGGCGAGGAGGTTCGAGGAAGGTGACCGTGTGCCCTTTGCGCCGCGCATGGGCACGGTGTACAGCGAGCTCGCCGGCATTTCCAAGTACGAGGCCCTCAACGACTACCGCATGATGAAGCCGGGCGTCGAGTACTTCCTGTCGCACTGGGAGGTTGACCTGTTCTGGGGTCCTGCCGCTTATCCCATTAACGTGATGGAGGTGCTGGGCACCGAAGCCGTGCGTTGGCCGGGTGCGACGTGGGGAATCGACCGCATGATGGGCTTCCAGATCGTCGACGATTGCTATCTCGAGCAGGAGGACTACGACGACTTCATCCGTGACCCGTCGCACTATCTCATGACCAAGGTCTACCCGCGCCGCCACAAGAAGATGGCCGGCCTTGCCAAGATGGACTTCTCCAACTTCGTCGAGTTCGGTCACTATGCATCGATGGCGCAGTTCGCCGACCCCGAGGTCCGCGAGTCGCTGCTGACGCTCATGGCCGCTGGTGACCAGGCCAACAAGTGGCTCGAAGGCCAGGGTCTCATGGCCCAAACGGCGCTCGAGTACCAGACGCCGCTCGGCTGCATTCTGGGTCAGAACACGCCGTACGACATGCTCGGTGACAACCTGCGTGGTTTCCTCGAGCTGCCGATGGACCTCGAGGAATGCCCCGACAAGGTGCTCGCGGCCCTCGACATTCTCACCGACTGGGCCATCGCCGGCGTCGAGAACGTCGCAGCGGCTGGCATGAAGTACTGCTTCATGCCCCTGCATGGCGGCACCGATGACTTCCTGAGCCCCGAGAACTGGGAGAAGTTCTACGCACCGAGCTTGCGCAAGGTCATCGAGCGCGAACTGGAGCTGGGCCTTATCCCGTACATCTTCTTCGAGGGCAAGTACAACAACCGCCTCGAGATGATCCGCGACCTGCTGCCCGCAGGTATCCTGGGCATGTTCGAGCAGGTAGACATCGAGCGTGCCTGCAAGGTGCTCGAGGGCCACACCTGCGTGTGCGGCAACCTGCCCACGACGCTTTTGGCCTACAGCACACCCGAGAAGGTCGTCGATGCGACCAAGCGCATGCTCGACGCTTGCGCGCCGGGCGGCGGTTTCGTCATGGACTGCTCCATCGTGTGCGACCACTTCAAGGAGGAGAACTTCAACGCCTGGTACGAGACGACGTTGGAGTACGGCAAGTACTAATGGTGAGAGGCGCTTAGCCTGCGATATGACTCGCTGTGGGCGCGGCCCCG
>JAZLCO010000035.1:0-3046 GCA_045614225.1 Eggerthellaceae bacterium
TGAGGCATCGTGGATGGAAGGCGGGGAGATGTTCGCGTATGTCATGGCCGAGGACGCATGGCAGATGGTTTATTGGCTCGTCGATTCTTTGTCTTGGGATGATTTGGGGTCCATTCACTTCTTTGACAAAGTTGATCAACAATACGGAATATTGACAAGCGAAGAATTTGAGTTTTGTGATAGATGCAAGACTGTTGGTGAAGTGGCGGACTTCCTAACGAAGATCGCAAGCGAGGGGCGGGAGAAAGCCTCGCCGCTCAAAAGGGAATGTAGTCTGTGGCGGGAACGAGTATGGTGGCTTTTTTCGATACTCTGCGCATTTGGGCTGCTCTGGTTTGTTGGACACGGCATCGTGAAACTGGTGCGGTGGCTTTGTGCATAGCGTGAGAGAGGCGGGGTGCCGCGGGAGTTTTTGGACAGGATTAACAAGATTTACAGGATTAAGAAGGAACAAGCGGAATGAATACGCGGATGATGTTTGCGCGGGGTGGCGCGGAAATACTTATGGGCAACTTGTTCCAAAATGGGAACAGTTCATTATCTCCCTATCGGTAAATAATTAGGCTTGAGAGCACTGGTTGCGCATTGAATTGTGCGTTCGGTAAATTTCACAATTGAACATAGCAGAAATATATGATACAACCCGAGTTTGCCAGTTTGATTTCTGAAAAAGTCGTTTTCACCCAGTGGCGACGCGGGGTTGGCGCATATCGCCCTCATAATAATTTAGGGATACATCTCAGAATGGACTCGCCGTCGCCTTCATCTCGCGGATTTCGCCGCGGGTGTAGAGCTGTGGCTTGAGTTCCATTCCGAACGCCTTGAGGATCGCGAAGATGTCGTCGCCCTTCGACTTCAGCATCTGGTAGTATTCGCCGGGAAACTCCACGACCTGCCATCCCGCGAGGGCATCCGAGATTCTTGCGCCGGGGATCCCGTACGACCACTTCGAGTCCTCTTTCGCGGGTTTGACCGCCTGTCGCATCTTGCGCTGGATGACCCTGATCATCGTCAGCGCCATGAAGCAGATCATCAGGTGCGCCCTTATGTGTTCGGGCGTCCGCACGAAGACGGGCCTTGTCTCTAGCGTACCCTTCATTTCGCGGAACTGGTCTTCGATCTGCGTGAGGCCGTGGTACTTCTCGATCACCTCCCGGTCGCCCATGTCGAGTTCCGAGGTGACGATCTGGTAGTAGCCCATGAGTTCGTTGAACTCGTTGAGCTTCGCCTCGTCGATCATCGGCATCAGGTCGGACGAATTGACCTTCTCGCCCGTGACTTTGTTGAGATACTCCTTCTTGAGAAAGCGTCGCAGACCCTTGCTCTGGGCGGAGGTGATGCGGTAGCTGCCGGGGTTCTCCCTGAGCTTCTGCAGGAACTCCATGAACGACCTGTTCTCATTCTTCTCCCGCTCGTAGAACGCCTTGCTCCAGTAGACGACGACCTTCTCCCTGATCTCGTGCTTCCTGCCGTTCTCGTCCTTCACGACGCGCTTGACGATGCGCGACTTGTGGCGGAACTTTTCGCTGACGACGGTGTAGCCGTCCGAGTCGATGGCCCATGCGCGCTCGGCCTTGTCGGTCTTCCTGAGGCTCTTCGAGACGATGTAGCCGTTGCCCGCCTCGCGCACCGCATACATGTTCGTCCCCGAGTACATGCCGCGGTCCGCGACGAGGACGAAGCGTTTGATCCCGAGGTCACCGATGGTCTCGTCCATCGCGGGACGAAGCGTGTGGTGGTCGAGCGTGTTGCCCGGGAAAGTCGCGAACGAGATCGGGATGCCGTTGTCGTCGAGGAAGAGCCCGAGCTGCACGATGGGCTGTCTGCGGTTCTCCTTGCTGACACCGAACTTCCTGAGGCCCGTGACGAGGTTGCCGTCCGCGTCCTCGAAGTCGTCGTCGGGCCTCGCGGTCTCGAAGAAGAAGTTCGTCACATCGTAGAACACGGTGCCGGGGTTCCGTCCGATGGCGCGGGTGATGCAGGTGTTCATGCGCTGGACGATCTGCTTCCGGTTCGCGCAGATGACATCGAGGGCGTCGTAGACGTTCTCGGGATTCGTGCTTTTCACGAGCGGGGCGTAGTACTGCTCGTTCTGCCCCATCGTCGAGCGCTTCGACTCGGGGTCGATGATGCGCCCGTAGGTCAGAAGCCGCACGATGCCCGTGAGGTCGTACCTGATGCGCGAGGCGCACTTGACGCTGGCGAAGAGTTCGTCAAGCCCCAGTGCGCGAAAAACCGGATCGAGGATGCACGGGGCCAGCCGCTTGGGTTCGCCGATGCACTTTTCGTCGCCCCGGTCGAAGGTGACCGTCCATTTGCGCACGGGTGCCTGACCGACGTACGGCTCAAGCTCCTTGATGAGCGGCTTGCCGTCGGAGAAGGACTCTCGCAGCCGCTTCAGGTAGTCCGGCTTGCCGTCGTCGTGCTTCGCAAGCGCACCGAGGCTGAGGATGGTCTTCTTGCCAATCATCAGCTTTCCGTTGCTGCTTTTCATTCGCTTCAGCGACACGAGCCGTATGTACTCATTGTTGCCCGACTTCAGTTTTTCGATGTGTAGCGACATATTGACCTTTGTTAAAATAACGGGATAACGATATTATTATACCATAGATGGTACACTTCAGTCAATAGGGTACGCAACATTTTGAAGATTAGTCAGTCAGCCAACTGGCAAACTCGGGTTATATCAAATCGTCCGCTTTAAGACAATCGCGGTCCTGGCAGGAAGATAAAGTTTTATCTGCTGCACAAGCTCCCCGCGGTCGAGAACGAGCGACGGCGAATACGTCATCCCAGGCATGATGCGCCCTTGTCCCTCGAACCTCGGCTCGTCGGTGTCGAAGGCATGCTTCCAGTCAGACGCCGGCGGCACAATCACGCCATAGTCCTCGAACGACTTCACCGGATTGAAGTTGAAGACGAAGAGGAGATCGCCGCGAACGAACGCAAGCACCTTCCCGAGTTTGCCAGTTTGATTTCTGAAAAAGTCGTTTTCACCCAGTGGCGACGCGGGGTTGGCGCATATCGCCCTCATAATAATTTAGGG
>JAZLCO010000036.1:0-53642 GCA_045614225.1 Eggerthellaceae bacterium
TGTCTCCCACCTGATGTTCCTGAAGGACAAGGATGCCTACGTCCCCGTGAAGCCCGACGCGTTCGAGGCGGGGCTTCGCAAGCTGGGAGTGGAGTTCTACCTGAGCGGCTTCTGTTCCTGGGACAACTACACGCGATTCCTTGGCTACCTCGAGCGAATCCGGCAGATGCTGCTCGAAATCGACTCTGGGACAACGCTGCTGGACGCCCATTCGATCCTCTGGATCATCGGATCCGGGTATTGGTTCGATGGTGGTGGAGCCGAGCTCGTTGCGCAGATGCGCGACAACGTGCCACCATCCGGCGAATCAGAAAAAGATTCTGAGCAGCATGAGGCGCATTCACCAAATCTTCCCTCAACGCAACTGGACGTTGGGGAAACGAGGTTGGGGGACATCGACGCCTGCTTCGACTTCACGACCGACACGCCCGGTTTCTGGGACGGCTTCTGGGAATTCAAGGACGGGCTAGGTGGAAGCGACCACGACCCCGACTCGCTGAGCCCCACCTTGCGTCAGTACCACCGCCTGCTTTGGAGCAAGGAGCTGCCGAACGGCCAGACGATGGAGCTCGTCGATGATTTGGACGGCAGGTACGGATACCTGAAATGGAACGACATGAAATTCGGAAGTGACTCCATCACGGCCAGCTTCCGCTACCACCGCTATCGGGAGGTCATCGACCAGGTGGCTGCATCCGTTTCAGATTACCATGCCTTCGTCGAGGACTACTTGCATAGGTTCTATACCATAGGTGGCATGATCATATTTCCGAAGCACCAGGGGAGCATAAACCAAGCCAGGGGCGTGAGCGCACAGGTGAGCGACCGCTGGGACCTCACGCTCGAGTGCATACGCCTCCATTACGCCGGGAAGGACAGCCCGCTTGCCGGAGCCTGCGAGCGCGACAGGGCCTTTTTCGACCTCTTCGTCGACTTCGAGGGATACGTCGATTTCTTCATGCTTCAAGACTGCATCGATTCGACGACCGGAAACGTGAGGATCTGGCTTGGCAAGGGCGACTTCACCGAAGATCCCAGGCCCAAAAACGTGCCCGAGTACCTGGCGTGGATACAGTCTCAGCTCGACTTCGTCGAGGCTCGCAACGAACGGATACGGAAGGAGATTAGCGGGCTGTCGTAGACAATCAGCTTCGATTGCGAATGATTACGACCATGACGTATGTGGGGGCGTTTTAGCCGGCAAAAGCTTTGCTATACAGATGGGCGATGTGCTGAAACGACGACATCTTCAACTTAAAGGTAAATCACCAGAGTCCCAGTATTTGAGCCTTTTTTGCCTCAAATTCCTCCCGAGTGATTATTCCTTCATCCATAAGGGCTTTGTACTCTCGAATTTCGCTAGCACCACTAATGCCTCGACTTTGCGCAAATCCGTTTCCGTCAGACGGTTTGGTATAGCCCGAGATATCGTTCAAGCGGTTTACAAGTTCTGCGCCGTAGTTTAGAGATGCGGTTATCGTTTGGCTATTCGAGATAGCAACGTTATTGCATAGTTCAATGGTACGTGTCTTCAATGGGTAGTTTCGCAAGTTAACGATGACTTTGACGGATTCCGTTACACCCTTTGATTTCGCATTCTCGGCAGAAGCATAACCGACCGCAGCACCAACTGCACCGAATAATAGCCCGCCGACAACGACCCTGCCCATCCCATTAACTTTCACAGGCTTATTGTTGTGTAATAGTTCAGCTGAGACGATGTCGCTCTTGGAGAAGCGCCAGAAATCCTGTTGCTCGATATGAGGGGCTAACCTCTTAGGCAAGAACACGGATTTGCCTTTAAACATGGCAACATATTCGAATTGTATACCGATATGGTCCTGCCAGCTTATCTCTTTAAGATCTGCGTCGATATTTTTCGCTTCTTTGACTATCCATTTGATTTTCTTCCCCGTGAGACTGCGTAAATCACCAGGGTATCGCAATGCGGATCTGTAGCAATCCATGCATATAATGCCGTCTTTGCAGGGCCAAGAACTTGCAGTTGAGCGGAAGATCTTTCCAGCACCGATTATCACTTCGCAGGATTCGCATCTTCTATCAGCCATATAATCCCTTACGTAAAAGCAGCTCTTGTGCTGTCATGCTCGACAGGCAGTGATTATTTTGATGTTTAATGATACACCGTCTCGCAGGGTGCAGATGGACACAGCCTCTTGCAGGGACGCCGGCTCTGGCTGCAGATATGTCGGCAAGCCTACTTCCGGGGCTTTAGAGTGATATGCGCAACACCGCTATCGTGATGGTGCGTTGGCATCATTTGCTTCTAGTTTGGAAGTTGGTTTGATTCTGGGAACTGCATTGTTTGCGCTCTCGAGGGGGGTACTGCTATTCATGAATAATTATGCATCGATTACGAGCGTGGATTCTTCCGTTTCCTAATTGCTGAAGCTCCGCCGCCGCGCACGACAATCCTTTTGCGCTGGGGGCGGTCAACCTGTTGGTAAACCTTTTGCTTTGGCGCTACATCGTTGGTTTTTACTTTACCGATAACTACAATGTCATCATCAGGAGTCTCGTATAGATTGAGCTTGCCTTTGATCGGAGTGTTTTCAACCAGGCGCACATTGTCAAGGTGCCAATGGTAGTTTCCTTCGACTCCAGTTATGTCTACTAGGTCGACAAGACAAATTGCGCAACCGACGGGAAGGTCGCCACATTTCTTTTTGCTTGCTGCAATGAGAAGTGGGCCACGGTAGCTAGTTCTCCAGGTGCGATCTTCTGTGCGTTTTCGCCCAGAAGCAATTTCGTTAGCTGCAGGTTGTCTTACTGATAGCGTTTTCATGATGTGTTTCCGTTTAGGATGCGTGGCAGCGCGCAATCCATTCCTCTCAGGTTCGTTTCCATCAGGTGCTCGAGTATTGGTTAGGATAATATGATAATCAAACCATAGATTCGAATTGACAGATCAAGAATTAATTAGGGTGGGAGAGCATCGATGGAATCTGAGGCACTGAAGGTCACAGAGTTTACGACGCTGCTGATTGGTGACGACGCTGGTGGAATTAGAATCTGCAATTTCACGGGGAAACTCATGACGACGTTGATAATTCCTCGATACTGCGTGGTGGAAGCAAAGCAGTTGCCCGACTTGCCGGCTCGCGGTGTCTACTACCTTCTTTCCATGAAGAACGGCAAGCCGAATAGATTGTATGCGGGTCAAACGACGCAGGGAATCTCTAGACTCGACAAACACGTGAATGGTAAGCAGTGGTGGGATAAAGCAATAATGTTCTTGGCTCCTGATGCGATGTTTCCAAAGGACATCGTTGACGGTCTAGAGGCATTGATGATTCGGCATGCCCGCCAGTATGGTTTCTGCGATGTGGACAATAGCAACGAGTTAAGGCCACGTATAAGTCCTTACAAAAAGGGGCATGTAAACGAGCTGTTCGAACAGATTTTGTGGCGTATGGATGTTCTTGGATACCGGTTTAGCAATACGAGTGGAACATTGTCAGACGAGGATGATGGGTCTGAGGAAAAAGGGGCGAGGAATCCACCATTCAATTTCACTGAATTCGGAATCAGCAAAGGTGCAATTATCGAATACTACGATGCCAAACGTGATTTGGCGCATCCTGAGATAAACGCTAAGGTCGAAAGCCCACAGCGTATTCGTTTCAGAGGACAAGTCACGACCATTTCGATTGCTGCCAAGCGGGTCGTGAAGAGCAAAGGCTCGCTGAAAGGCATGGAGTACTGGACATACAATGGCCGCCGTTTGATCGATATTTATAGGGAGAAATATCCACTTCTGAATGATTAGCGTTGTGGATCTCATTCTGTCTTTTGAGCAAATTCGGAACATTCGAGTATGTGGCGCTATGTCATCGCCAAAGAAGACGATTCAAAATCTTGGGAGATTTGATACGCGCGTTTGTGCCGTGTGCGAGACGTGCTACATCTACGGTAAGAACTGGTTTTTTACAAAGAGAATGGCTAATTACGTCAGCATAGTTTGACGAGTAGAAATGACGCAATAAGCTCGCACGAGAACTATAATGAGCAGAGACAATCAACTATTGTATTGATTATCTTGAAAGGTGCATCGTGGGGCAACTTGAGCGCAATACCGTAATTTCAACGTCGATTGGGAAAGAGGCTGTTGTAGAGAAGCTGCTTGCAAGTGGTGGGCAGGGTGATGTCTACGTTGTCAACTTTGAAGGAAAAAAGAAGGCGATGAAGTGGTATAAGCCCCACGCCATCGCATCCCCAAAGGCTTTTTACGACAATCTGCGTCGCAATGCTGCGAAAGGGTCACCCAATGAGTCATTTCTGTGGCCATTAGCGGTAACTGAACCAGCGTATGGCTCCTTCGGGTATGTCATGGACCTTAGACCCAGCGATTACGTCGAACTTACGGACCTGATGGTCGGCAATGCTCGTTTTAGCACTTTCAAGGCGGCAATTGAATCATGCCTGCAGATTACTGCGGCGTTTCGGATTATCCACCAAAACGGTTATTGCTATCAGGATTTGAACGACGGTAATTTCTTTATCAACCCGAAAACCGGCTCTGTTCTCATATGCGATAACGATAATGTTGCTCCTAACGGGGCTGAAAGCTTTATTCTCGGCACCCCTCGCTACATGGCTCCGGAGATAGTTTGTGGGCGCTCCAAGCCCAATATCCAGACAGACAGATTTTCGCTGGCCATCGTATTATTTATGATTATCTGCATGAACCACCCCTTGGAGGGCAAGCATTGGTTGGTGCCCTGTCTTACCCCCGCTCACGAGCGGAGATTATACGGCGAAGAAGCTCTGTTTATTTACGATCAGGTAGACACTTCCAATAGGCCCGTTAGAGGGGTTCATTCGAACGTGATTAAACGATGGAATTGCCTTCCTGAGTACGTAAAAGAAGCATTCAGGAAGTCTTTTAACGCCGATGCAATTAACAATCCCTCCTGTCGCTTAAGAGAGGCCGATTGGTTGAAGCTTCTCGTACGGTTCCAAAGCGACGTAATGCTGTGCCCCTCCTGTGGTGGAGAAGTATTTGCGCGTGGCGCATCGACCACAGTCTGTGACTCGTGTCAGTCAAAGTGCGTGGTAGAGCATGCATTGGAGCTGCCTGAGTATTCGGTTGTTGCTGGACGAGGGACGCGAGTGTACCGCATTCAGCTTGAGGCTTGTAACCCGAAGGACTCGCTGGACCTTGTTGGTGTAGTGGTGGGGAGTGGCAAAGGGTCGAATTCTTTGGGCTTCAAGAATGCGACGAATGATGTTCTTGAAGCATTGACGCCGAGTGGTAAGTCGCGACAAGTGAAACCCGGAGAGGTCGTTCCTCTAAAGGCCGGTATCGTTTTACAGGCGTATGGGGCCTCAATTAAGATTACGTAGAAGCCAGAAGTCGAAAGGGGCGAGCACCATGCCGAACATTAACGATACGGAACGGGTTGCTCGGAAAGTTCTTCCGATTATATACGTGCTAGATACGTCAGGGAGCATGAGCGGCGATCGGATTACTTCCGTAAACGAGGCAATGCACGACACTGTTGATGTGTTGCGTGATGTGTCGAGAAACAATCCGAGCGCTGAAATCAAAATTGGCGTTTTGAGCTTCGACTCAGGTGCTCGTTGGATAACGAAAGGTGGGTTTGTCTATCTGGAGGATTACTTCTGGAATGATCTTTCTGCAAACGGCCTTACCGATTTCGGATCGGCACTTGATGAGCTTGACCGAAAACTGTCCAGGAGCGGATTCTTGGACAGCGACGTTGGGTACAAAGTGCCAGTGATTATTTTCATGAGCGATGGTTATCCAACCGATGACTGGATGGGAGCTCTCAAGCGTGTAAACGATTCAAACAAGTGGTTCAAGGTGGCAACGAAGATTTCTATTGCCGTGGGCGACTCTGCAGACAAAGAGGTGCTCGCTACCATTGCTGGCAGGAATGGGCGGCCGAATCACGAGGCAGTAATTTCAGTCAACGATACAGAATCGCTTAAGAAACTGATACGAGTTGTTTCGGTGACAGCTTCGATGGTGGGGAGCAAGAGCAGGGTCGCTTCGGATAGCCAAGATGAACTTTTGCGCGAAGTGAAAAGAGAGATGACGGATGATTCTAGCACTATAGATCCGGATGATTTGTTGCCAGGATCTAGCTCACACAGCGACGACGCTTTTTACGGCGTGAGCGATGATCCGTGGAGCGACGATGGCTGGGACTAGTTGATGATCACTTCATCAAGAAAACCGCTTACTTTTGAATCGATTCTTGCATCGACTACGGGTGCTAGTCACCTAAAAGCCAATCAGCCATGTGAGGATTATGGCCTCTTCCTTGAAGATGATGGATGCATCGTATTCGCTGTAGCGGATGGCCATGGGGATGCAAGCTGTCCGAGGAGTGCTCGTGGCTCAAAAGCGGTCTGCGAGGTAGCATGCAATGAGCTAATGACTTTTGCGCGAGAAGCGCGAGAGGCTATGTACGAAACCGATTCAGGTGAAGCTGCGACTTGGGAGAACAAGCTATTCGACCCCGATTTTTCTGAAGCTGTTATAAGGCAAATCGTTTCCAGTATCGTTGGGAACTGGCGAGATGAAATCCTCGAAGACCTTGAGACAAGCCCCCTGAGCGAACAGGAGCGTGTTGAGGCGTCTGCGTATATTGATAGGTACGACAGAGGTGAAAGGCTCGAGCACATCTATGGCACGACGCTCATTGCTGGACTTGCAACAAGTGGTTACTTGCTTCTTTTGCAGCAAGGTGATGGGCGGTGTGTGCTTTTCTCGGATGGCGGAGAGGTCTCCCAACCCATACCGTGGGATGATTCGTGTTTCGCAAATGTGACGACGTCGATGTGCGACGAAAACGCTATAGATGAGTTCCGGTTCTATGTGCAAGATCTTCAGCAGAATCCCGTTGTGGCCTGTATCGCTGGAACGGACGGTGTTGAGGATTCCTTCTATTCGCTTGATCAAATGGATGGTTTTTACAGAGATCTTGTTATCGAGGCTGGCGAAACATCCGTGCGAGAGTTGATGGACCAGTTAAACAAGCAGCTTCCTGAGTTTACTGCTACTGGGAGCGGGGACGATGTAACTATCTGTGGCTTCATAGATCACGAGGCTGCAAAGCGTGTGGTTGACGTGCTGAAACTCGAAAACGAGAACGTTGGCAAGAAAAGTGAAGCAGCTCGCATAAAAGATAGGCTGAACTCAATGAGCGGGAAGCTTGCTTATCTGAAGAAACGTCTCGTGGAAGCCGAGGCGCTCGAGGCTTCAGCAGCGCAGATCTTAAACGCGGCTTATGCCGAATACGAGCAATGTGTTTCTGACAAGGAAAAGGTCGGTACAGATGAAAACGTATTTTTAGATGGACTGAGCGCCCAGCTTCGCAAGTGGATTAAAGAAAGAGCGGAGGACAGGTTAAGCGAATCAGAAAAGAGCCTTAAAACTGCTCAAAGAGATTTCCAGGAAGTAAGTTATCAGAGGGAAGTGGCATTTGAAGAGCATTCGTCGTATGCGGAAGAATACAGGAATTATCAGGCGCGGCTTGACGAGATTTTGAGATTAACGGAGTCTGGGAAGTCGCTTGATGGTTGCGATTCGAATGTGGCCGGCGAGATCGTTGAACCTTCATCTGGAAATTACGAACAGAGCAATGAAAAAAACCCTGGCCGTTTTGGGGTGCTTTGGAAAAAGTTGAGAGGGGACAGCTGAAATGCCTGGCCGGGGGTTAATTTAGCCTGGCGTTAACAACTATGAAATGTGTAGTTACTCAAGTGGCTTATAGCGATGGAACAACATGGGACAATCAATGGGTGACTGCACATGAGTATTTGATTTATTAACGATTCTAATAATCTTTAAGTCTAACCGAATTCACTTGCATGTTATCAATCGCGTAATGTTTGCCAATCCCCATCCTGATAGTGCTTCAAATCTAGAGCGTCCTTATATGGCGGGTCAAACGCAGCGTCGCTTATTATGACCGAAAAACAACTATTTTGTCCATTGCTGTGCGAGGTCAGATAATTAATCCTATAACGCCAGATTTTGTTGTCTATTACTACGGTACCGAATACCCACCAAACGTCATAATTAACTCCGTCGTTCCATGTCCAGATCTCAGAAGGAGTAATGCCATCTTCCAGCTCGTCAGCATTACCAGACATTTGGACTAGAGCAATGGTCAGTACTTCGGAAGCTTCTTGTTCGGTATTTATCCATCGATCTGACGAATCCCAGACTGTATGCTCTTCGCGCATTTCGATATCTCCGAATGTGATGCGGCTTAAAGCTCCTTTGGCCATATCCCAATCGCCTGTCTTTGGCAAAGCAACTATTTCTTTGCCAATCTCTGTTTCAAGAAAGCCCGCTGGGTTTTCGTATATATCAGCTTCGCTCGAGGAATTGTTTTCCACAATAGCAGCTACGTTTCTCGAAGTGCTTTCTACACTTTCAATAATCTCTGGTTCGTTGTTACTGGTGGACTGGCCGACATATGTTGTTAGGGCCCAAGTTAATATCGCAAGAATACAAATCAGCGCTAGTCCCCACAGAATCGAAGAATCTTTCCACTTCTCTGCCGAAGAATGCTTTCTCTTTGCCGCTTTGTTTTCGCGTCTTTTCTTTCGTAATAGCTCAGTACATCTCTTTTTGAGGTCCTCGGCATTTTCCCAGTTTTCGATGCTTTCAAGCCTTTCGATTTGCGTTAAGAGCTTTGTTTCGCTTATGTTTAGGCTTCCTTGCCTGTTTGCGTTCTCAAGTAAACTGGTCGCATCCTTAATTATTGCTTTTTTCCTTGCAACCTCTGCAGCTGTTTTGCATTCAGTTTCAAGTCTTTCAGAGTCTTTGTAAGGCTTGAGTGAGCCAAACAAATTTGCAGCAAAAGTGTATTCGCCTTCCGTTGAAGCTGTGGACTTCTTTTCTAGAGCAGCGTTGTATCTTGATTCGAGCTTCTCTGCTTCTTCCTTTGCTTTGTGGTTTTCAGCAAGCTCTTCACATTCTTTTGCCAAAGCACCAGAGTCTCTGTAATCAGCAAGCGTCATGAACGTGCGCTTGGCCGCATAGTAGTCATTGGATGACACGGCACTTTTCATTTTCGCTATAGCATTCGAGTAGAGATCTTCATTCCGTTTTTGCTCTTCTTGCTTTCTTGCTTTTCCTGCTGCTTCTCGGCAAAAGATCGCTTTATCCTGCGAATCACTAAAATTGCCAAGCTCTTCGAAAAGCTGAGCAGCCTTTTCATATGATTCCGCTCTTTTTGACGAATTCATAACCCTTGTCGCATGAGAGTATGATTCTCTTTTTCTCGCTTCTTCAGCTTCCGATTCCGCTCGTTCAGCAAGTTCTTTCGCGTTCTTATAATCGCCGAACGAATGCAGCGCAAGTGCTGATTTTTCGAATTCTTCCGGCTTCTTAGCGGAGTTGAACATCGCTTTTGCTTTTTCGAAATCGCTTTCATATTCCATCCTGGAAATTTCGTCGCGATACTTTGCTGCAAGCGTTTTCGAATCTCGAAAATCTCCGAGCGCTTCCAGCGACGAGGCTGCTGCAGATAGGTTACCGATTGAAGGCTCTGTTTCGGAGACTTCAACCGCTCCTTCGTAAGTTCGCGCTTTGTCGGCAAGCAGCTCGCACGCGCGAAGCTTTTCGGTTGAATCCTTGTACCAGCTTATCGTTTCGAATTGTCGTGCACCTGCTTCGTACTCATGAGAGTCGAAGTTCTCGTCTAGCAGCAAAACCTTCGCCTCTTGATAAACCTTTTCTGCTTCATTAGATTTCTTTGCAAACTCTAAGCATTTCTGTTTCAATGCATCCGATGCTTTGTATCCGGAGAAGCCTTCGAACGCTTTTGCAAGCTCTAGGAATTCCTTTTCATCAGCTGCTTTGTCGAAATTGGCAACCGCTAGCTCGTAGTCTCTTTCGCGCGAAGCAAGCACTTCGCATTCGAGCACTCTTGTCTCTGCGTCCTCGTAACTGCCAATACTTTGGAATGCTTTGTGCGCATCTAAGTATCGGCCCATTGTGAGAAGACGCTCACCCTCGGCGTAAAGCTCCTTCATGCGTGCGTGCTCTGTTAGAGCATCGCCCATTCCATATGCTATTGATTCAGCAACAACCTTTGCGAGCCCGCAGTCAAACTGAAGCTCTTCTGCAACCTTCTTCGATGTGGCTCGAAGTTCATTTGTTCCTAATTGCGCGGCGGAATAATATGAACTGAGCATGTTTGCGTTAAGATTTCGCTCAGCGACTTTGAACTCAGTAGACCAAGATTGGCCTGCTACATCGCGAACGCAATTAAAGAAGAGCGCGGGGTCGAGTAGCGCCTCGGCGCTTTTGATTTTGATAACCTCGCAAATGACATCTGAATATGATTGCCTATTATTCACCACGAAAACAAAGTCTCTTCTTTTAGCGACCTGACAAGATACTAAGCAACGCTGCGTACTCTCTAAATCTTTCGCGCGTATTACTACATTAACTTGATGTTGAGTTGCGAAGCCTTCCCCTCAATGCTTTGTTTTTAACCGCATTCTACCATCGAAAGAATCATCCATTTAGTAGGCAAAGTCCTTCAATCAGGCTTCCGGCAACTTCACGCCAAGTGACTCAACAAGCTCCTCTCATGTTTTGACAGCTTGAATGTTGTTAACCTCTACGAATTTCGTCAAAGAGCCTAGGCATTTCGTTGAAAAAACAGAGGAGAGCTCGTGTTGCGATTCGGGGTGCTACAGATGGTTTTGTCTGATCGGCTTTGCTTATTAACTCTATTTGGCAAAACGTGCGATCGGTATGAATGATGCTACTATGAAGGAGTTTGGATTTGATGATTCTCATTCGCGTGATTGGACGCAGATTACTTCTGCCGTTTGCTTTCGAGTTTGGAGGGCGCTATGGTTTTTGAGAACCTGCAATGCCCGGCTTGCGGTGTCATGAACACTGTCGATGTGGACAAGAGCACATTCACTTGTCTTGGCTGCGGTAAGGAAGCCATCACGCAGGCAGCTGCAGCGTTTACGGACGATCAGGAGCAATCAATCAGGAACGCACCGCTGGCACGCACGGTTGCTTCCAACGATGATGAAAGAAAGATGCTGAGAAGAGCTTCGATGTTCCTAGAGGATGAGGATTGGCCTCGTGCGTGGTCGTATTACGAGAGCATATTAGACTACAATCCTGAGAATGCTCAGGCTTATATTGGGGAACTGCTGGTTAAGCTGAGAATGAAAAGCCCTGGTTTCTTGTCGCATTCACTTGCAGATTTCAGCGGGCTGATTGAATACAAGAGAGCCATAAGATTCGCTGACAAACATCTTCAAGAAAACCTTCAAAAACAGTTGAATGAATGCAGAGAAACAATTGATCGATTAAGGGAAAAGCTAGAAACAAGGCGAGAAAGCCCACAAAATCTGAATGGTCTGAATAGCCGTGCAAGTCAGAGTTTGTCACCAAAGAGACTTCCCGAAACCAAAGCGGACAAGTTCAAAGGCGATCCCAGGGCGGAGACCTACGACCGCGCAAAGCGGATGATGAGAGACGAAAAAACCAGGGAGGGTTTCTTGGAAGCCGCCAGGCTGTTCGAGTCGCTCGGCTACTGGGAGGACTCTTACGCGATGGCGCAGATTTGCAAAAGCAAGATGAGCGCGCTTCCACCGGGGCCTTCAAGAACCAAAGCGGACAAGCTCAAGGTCGATTCCCGGGCGGAGACTTACGATCGCGCAAAGCGGATGATGAGAGGCGCAGACACCAGGGAAGGTTTCTTGGAAGCCGCCAGGCTGTTCGAATCGCTCGGCTACTGGGAGGACTCTTACGCGATGGCGCAGATTTGCAAAAGCAAGATGAGCGCGCTTCCACCGGGGCCTTCAAGAACCAAAGCGGACAAGCTAAAGGTCGATTCCCGGGCGGAGACATACTATCGCGCAAAGCAGATGATGAGAGACGCAGACACCAGGGAGGCTTTCTTGGAAGCCGCCTGGTTGTTTGAATCGCTGGACGGCCATGAGAACTCTCATGTTTTGGCTGCGCAGTGTCGATTACGGGCGCTTGACTATTAGTGCAATGATGATCTCAAATATCTTAGAATCGATGGGACGATAATGGTAGATGACATAGGAAAATGCCCACTTTGCGGAAAGCTGATCGACGTCTCACCAGGGTTGAAGAGCTGCGTTTGCCCAGCTTGCGGGCAAAGAGTGCTGACATCGGCAGCGATTGCATATCGTAACTCGGCTGATGGCGGCAGTGTTGCTAGTAAGGCGATGGATGGCCAATATACAGCCAAAACACCTGCTAGAGCAACAACCGTCACGACATCGAAACCAACTGCTACAAAAATGACTCCTACCGAAAAACCAAGTCAGGGTGCAGTGTTCGGTGTTTTTATCCTTTGCTGGTTCGTCGCCTGTGGAACATGTGCGACTGTGTCTTTGCTTGGGGGTTTCATGGCTGGAAGTGTGTTGAACGGGTCGGCGTTGGGGGATTTCTACAGATATGCTGGCATATATTCGACGGGAGGTTTTCTTACGCTGGCCTTCAGCATTGTGGCTGCAATGCGGTACTCCGAGAACAGCGACCTCGGTCGTGCCGTCGGATTGGCTTTCTCGTCAGGAATCGTTATTGGGTTAATTGTTGTGGCAGTCGCTCCAATATTCATTACCCTGAGGTGGGGTTAAGCTTGTTAGATGCGCGAGGCGGGTAAATCGAAGGATGCATGCCAATCTATGCGACTCTCGTCTGTCAAACGCGAGCGCCTAAACTAAAGCTGTTGCTACTAGCATATCGTTAAGGATGCGGATGTCTCGTTCATTGTGCTGTCGCCGGACTCGCGTGAGCTCGTTTACAAAGTGCTCGGAAAGTTCGGGTCTTAAAAATAGTGATTTTGGGGTTTGACCCTCATCTTTTTGTGCCCGTTAGCTGTCCAGGAAAAGTATTTTTAATCGTATTGCTTTAGTTCGGCAATGCCCGCTTGAGCTTAGCAAGGAAGAACGAATAGCTTGATATGGGGTCGGATGCTCTCCCATTGGATGTAAGGAAACCAATTCGAACTGATGTATACTCGCATATAAATACGAGAGAAAGGGCCGCAATGCTTGATCACAGTATTCGACTTGCGAGTGATGAGTACGTCGTATTGAGTGCCGATGGCGCTCATGTCAAATATGAGCCTGAGTTCATGCGTAATTACAAAAACGAGCTTACGCTCACAAATAAGCGCATTATCTGGAGTAAAGAGCAAATCAAAGTTTTCGGTAAGGGTGACGTGTCGTCTGTCGATTTGCCTCTTTCGTCTATAAAGGTCGTCGATGGTCTTGTTCAAGCGCGCGAGGAGAAAGTTGATTCCATAAAATACCTCGTGCTCTATCTCAAGGATGGCTCTACTGTTACATACGATTTTTATCCAAACTATAAACTCATCAAGGATTGGGTTAGGGAAATCACACGCCTGCTTGGGGGCGACATTCAAGTTCCAAATGAGTCGCGCGGTAGTTTGATCGAGACTACCAATGCCGTATCGGCAATACCGTATGCTGAAGATGTTGCAAAAGCAGTTGTTGGTACGGTCGATGTGTTTAAATCGGCTTTTCGCCGTAGCAAGATTGAAACTGCGCCGGTTGTTGCAGTGCATTGTCCAAGATGCGGTGCGGCCGCGAAGGTCCGAAAAGGGCAAACGATGTACTGTCAGTATTGCGGATCGCCGTTGAATGCTCCTGAATAGAAAAGCAAATGCGATTCTTTAAGTCTCTCAGGGAATGAGAGACTTATTTTCTATTAGATGGTTCTCGGTTATGAGCTATCGAGCCAATCTGCTTACCGATACAACCCATCCTCTGCCAGTACGACGAAATAGTCGTCCTTACTAAAGGTGTATTGCCTTAGCGTCAACATGTCGGACACGTACCTCGAGGGATTGATAACCGCAGGCTGGTATACGCCGTTCTCTTTTTGACGGATGCCGATGAATATCTCGCCACGTGCGGCTACTGCATGGCTGACAGTAAACAGGTCGACGGGTTCGCCGGGCTCGATATACCAGGATGCGTGCTTGATGTAAACTTCGAAGCCCTCGCTCGACAGGATGTTTTCGAAGACCTTACCGATTTCTCGTTGCTGGGAAATTTGGGCCATCAGCAAAGCAGAGATATGGCTGCCGATGATGAAGTCATCCGTTCCCGTCGCCATGGCAAGTTCTTTGTTCGGTCCACTGTGAATCTCGCTCGTGATGCTGAACGACGAACCTGTCTTGATGCGGTATTCGCGCAGATATATCAGGAGTCTGATATTGCGTTCGTCGTCTTGATCGTTGCCGGTTTCGTTTGTGGCGAGCACGAGCACGCAATCGGGTTGGCACAGTTCCAGCAATTCGTGAACAGAGTCGTGTTCTTCGAGGTTCGCTGCGTGACACTCGATGCTGATGCCCTGCGACTCGAGAAACTCGAATGTCATGGGGTTGATCGGGTTGTCCGTGAAGAAACAAGGGTCGGCGACATGGATGGTCGAGCCTGGATAGAGATACTCGCCGTATTCCACAAGCACCAAATCGAGTATCGGTTTCGCACCAATTACGAGTGCGCTTACTTCTTGCTTGTTGTTTGCTGTTCCTTGGGTGTAATGCTTCGGCATGACCGGCTTGTCGGTTGTGACGAGTTTATCGTCGTCTTCCTGTACCGTGATGAGGGAATCGCCTTCGTTGAAATACGTCTTGCGCGGATCGGCGATGGACACTTTTCCATCGGAGGTACGAACGCCTACCGCGCAAGCGTCCTTAAGCATGCGATTGATTTCTTCGATGCTCTTGCCGTAGAAGAGCTGGAAGCTTGGGTCGTCGCAGATAAGGTAGAGTTCGTGGCCAGAATAGTTGAGCAGCTCAGTGAACACGTGAGAGAGGCCCGGTTGCCTGGACGTGTGCACCATGATGCGCGCGAGCGTCTCGTTGAGTGACAAAAACTCAAGTTGACTTGCCTCCCCGACGTTCTGGGCAGCAATGGTTGCCTCTACTGCGTTTTCGCCACCATGGACGACCGAGACGATGAACGGCTGATCATCTTGATCAGATTTCGTTTGGGCCGAGTTGGCTAGAATGTGCGAGCAAGCCATGATCGACTTCACGCTTTCGAAGTCCGAATTGCCGTTCACGATGATGGAATAGCTTGTCGCGATAGAGCATCGCTCGAGATCTGGGAACGAGAAGATTGAGCCCGTCCTGCAGATGATCCTGGCCATTGGATGGTCGTGCGGGCTGCCGTATTTCCGGCGAATCGCGTCGGCCATTTCGGTGCGACTCTTTTCGTCAAGGATCACGATTGTTTGGGGTTTTGGCAAGTTCGCACACGCTTCGATGAATTCACCGATGAGCACCAAAGTTGCTTCGTTGAAGCCCAGGATGAGGATGTGATCGCTCTCGAGGACTCGGGTTTGACCTTTTCCGAGTTCATCAACCTTGTTTCTGAGTGCGTTGTTGATGAGACCGATGAGGCAAGCCGAGAAGAACATGCAGTAGAGGATTGTGAGGAACATCATGGCGAAGTAAAGGGGAGATGCAGTGTCCTTGGTCTCCAATGCCCCGCCTTTGCCCAACGTGTACATAAAGGTTTTCAAAAGGGTGTCACCGGCGCTATCGATGCCTTTTGCCACAGCTGCGATACCACCGATAGCGAGTACAAAAATCAGTGTTGTAACAAGAAGCAACCTGACTTTTGGCCAGAGGCCTTGTGCCATTCTGTTGTCGAACCAGTAGCTCAGCCGTTCACTCAGCGGGTACGGACTCTTCTTGTTCATCGATTTGCCTCTCTTGCCAAGACGTGATGAGGAAACAGTGCGACATGTTTCAATGTTTTCCGATGATAAGTATAGGCTGATGTTTGCTGCAATTCATGCATTGTTGTTTCAGCAAGCGAGTCGACGGAGATCGCTTTCGAATTAAGGTCTGATGCATCTCTGGGATGAGGCGCAAATTACCACCAGGAATCGGCCTCCCATCAGGCAGTTGACCTGCATACAGATGCGTTACAATGAGTGGAGCTGAAAGCAATTGACTCGCACATCAGGGAGCATGCGATATGGGTCGTAGCAGACATAGCTTCCAGAAAAGACTGAACTACTGGTTCGACAATCTGATGGTCAAAGGGCTTTTCTCGAAGGTCCTGGTTCTCCTGGTTGTCACCCTTGTGTTCATAGTGGTGGTTGGACTGCTCGCGTCCATTGCGACAGGAGATTTCGGGTCGAAAGCCCCTGCAGGTTTCTTTACCACTTTTATGTACGTGCTCGGCATCGGCGATCCGCCGACAGAGGAGCCGACGATTCCGGAGTCTGGCTATGCGTACGTGGCGCTCATGGTCCTTTCGATTCTGTATTGCGCGGTTTTCACGGCTGTTCTAATCGGCCTGATCAACGAGGGCATTACCAGCAAGGTCGAAGATCTCGGTACAGGGCAAAGCGATGTACTCGAGGACGGCCATGTCCTGATTCTCGGCTTCAATGACGCGACGTACGCTTTGGTCGAGGAGCTCATTGAGGCGAATAGGTGCGGTTCGGATGTTCAGACGATTGTGGTTCTGGGGTCTCTCGAGCGTTCGCAAATGGTCGAGGCATTCAAACGGCGCATCGGCAGGCCATCGAGCCATCCGAATACGAAGCTTATCTGCAGGACGGGTTCGGTTTACGGGTTTGCTGATTTGGAACGATGCTCGATTCAGACGAGCAAAGTCATCATCGTGAATTGCGATTCGGATTTCGAAACCGTGAAGGCAATCATGGCTTGTTCGCACATCCTCGACGAGGGTGCTTCTGATGACATGCTAGAAAATGAACCGTATATTGTTGCGGTGATTCACGGGCAGGAGAGCATCTCCGAGTCTCGTGTGGCAGGCCGCAGCAAGAAGGCAGTAGACCGCCTCGAACTTCTTTCGCTGAACGAGGTCCTTGCGCGCATCATGGTTCACACGTCACGTCAACCTGGCTTGTCCGACGTGTTCACGGAGCTTTTCAACTACGAGAACGATGAGTTCTACGTCTTCGACGACGACCCGAGCTTCGGCCTTCTTTACGACAAGAACATTGCCGAGATCAACCACTACCTGCAGCTCTCGTATGCGGTCGGCGTCAAGAAGCGTGAGGGGGGCATTGTGCTCGGCCCACCGCGCGACGTCCGTTTCGAAGAAGGCGATTCGCTCATCGTGATCAAGGAAAACAACAGCCCGCTTCAGGTTTCGGAAAAGCCTGCAAGGAAGATAGACCTCGTTCCTGAGCCGTACGAAGTGCGGAGGGAAGTAAGTGTGCTCATCATCGGAGTTGAGCCTCTTCTGGTGCCGATTCTCTTCGAGTATGCGAACTACCTGCATGCGGGTTCATCCGTCTGCATCGCCGACATTCAGGCTGATGCGGCGGCGGAGCTCTCGTTATTCCCCGAGGTGTCATCGTTACTCGAGGAGTGCGGTATCGAGCTTACATGCAAGAACGTTGATGCCAGCAGGCAGCGGCAACTTGAGTGGCTTCTTGGCGAATGCAAGCCGGATTGCGTTCTCGTGCTCTCGAATGACGATGCGCCAGATGCGGATGCAGAGGATGAGCGCATCTTGAGAACGCTTCTGTATCTGAGGGAGTATCGTGGGCAATCCGGCATTGATTTCAGCATCACATGCGAGATGCTGCTCACGCAGGATAAGGAATTGGCGGCGGCCATCGAACCCGACGATTTCATTATCGGTCGCCAGCTTTCCGCCTTGCTCATGGCGCAGATTTCCGAAAACCGGGAGCTTGCATCGCTCTTCGAGATACTGCTCTCGAGCGACGGCCTGGAAGTGTACATGAAACCTGCCTCCCGCTATGTTCCGCTTGGCGAGCCGGTCGACCTCGTCTCGGCAAGCGAGTCGGCTGCGGACAAGAACGAAGTCTTCATCGGCATACGGCAGAAAGTCAATGGCAGGTACAGCCAGGCCGAGATTAATCCATCGAAGTACGTTTCGGATATGCAAACGCTGCGGCAATACGTCTTTGGCAAGGATGACTATTTCGTCGTTCTGGCTGAGGACAACAGGCTGTAGGCTTAGCGACAAGAACGCTTGTAGGGGGGCACGATGAAACGTTGGAAGTCGTTGTTGGTGGTTGTCGTGGCAACCGCTCTGTTGTGTGTGCTATCGGCATGTGCGGGTAGCTCGCAATCGATTGGCAATGCGATGTATTCATCCTCGTCGTCTTCGTCGGCTGATGCGCTTGCCAATGTTGAGGTGGCGCAGACAACTGAGTATCTGGAATATTCGAACAAGGATGTCGACCCGCTCACGCTTGTGAAATGCGACGATGCAGATGTCAAGATCACGACCAAAGACAAGATTGATTTGAGCAAAGTTGGTGTGCAGAGCGTAACGTTCGATTTGGCAAAGGACGACTCGAAGGCGACTCGGACGATTTCGTTTACGATTCGCGACACCAAAAAACCGACGATTGCCCTGATTGATGCTGCGCCTTCCCTAACGCAGGGTGATTCTTTCGATGCGATTGCAAACATTGAGTTGGTGGCAGACCCAGTTGATGGTGCGCTCGAGCAGGTTGAGGTGGAACCAGCACGGTTGGCGGACTCGAGTTCAAGCGATGCTTCTTCAGGAGTGTCTGCAAGTGGGGAGTCGAGCGCGGCGGCAACATCGGGCGAGTCAGCAAGCTCGCAATCAAGCTCTGCTGCCAGTAGCACCGCGAGCTCCACGGAGTCCAAGTTTTCAGCTTCTGGCAGCAGTGCAACGTCTGGCACTAAGCGTATCTACGAAGCCGGTTGGTTCACGGTTGGCGGAACGGTGGACACCGAAACGCCTGGCTCGTATTCCATCATTGTGACTGCTTCTGATATACACGGAAACCGAGCGACGAAGGAATTCGTCGTGACCGTGAACCCTGTTCCGGTTGAAGAAGAGCCTGTGGTAGAGGCGGCTCCCGCAGTTGCCGAGCCGGCAACTAACCACTACGTCTTGAACACCAATTCGAAGAAGTTCCATTGGCCCGATTGCCCAAGCGTCAGCAAGATGAAAGACAAAAACCGTCAAGATGTGGATGCAACGCGCGAAGAGGTCATAAGCTGGGGCTACGTGCCCTGCAAAAAATGCAATCCGTAAACGATGTTGGAGGCGGGAGACGGCAATCCTGGGCTTCGCGCTTCGCGGTGATTGCAGCTCCAAATGCGATGAGAGTTGATGTGACAGATACTGGGCGCTTGCGGAAGAGGTCGAGCTTCTTCGCGTTTACGTGTTTCCTTGCCTTTGTTTTGCTTGCTTCGACGTGCCTTCTCACGGGTTGCGTTTCTGCAAGCGTAAGAGGTCATCTTGCCAACACGATTGACAATGTGTTGGCAGCTCACAACGTGCTGAAGGTGAATACGTACGACCAGGTTGATGTTCCTGATTACGCTGGCAGGCCTTCAGTGGAGATCAACGGGAATGTCCCGTTCTTCATGGAGTCGGATTATCTGCGAGAACCGTTCGAGATGTACAGTGCCTTCGATTCGCTCGGGCGCTGTGGTCAGGCTTTCGCAGTCATCGGGCCGGAAACGATGCCGATGGCAAAGCGCGGCAGCATTGGCATGATCAAGCCCAGCGGATGGCAGATTTCCGAATACGATTGGATTGACGGGAAGTATCTCTTTAACAGGTGCCATCTGATTGCATACTCGCTAGCGGGGGAGAACGACAACCCGTACAACCTCATCACTGGAACGCGAGCTCTGAATGCCAGCGGAATGCTGCCATACGAGGAGCGTGTGGCGATGTATGTGGACGATACCGGCAATCATGTCTTGTACCGCGTGACGCCGGTTTTCGAGGGCGACAACCTTGTTGCCTCGGGTGTGCTTATGGAAGCCGAGTCGATTGAGGACAAGGGCGCAGGCATTCGTTTCTGCGTGTGGTGCTACAACGTCGAGCCTGGTGTTGTGATTGACTACGCAACGGGTAACAACAGAGCAGGGGATCCGCAAAGTGAGTCGTATAGTGATTTCAGCGGTATACCCCCCGCAGCCGGTGTGGTCTCTGGTAAAAGCGCAAGCGAGGGTGCGGTTGAGGATGCAAGTGAAGGCGGCCCGTCGGCACAATCTGATAACGGGGCGGATCCGCAGGCGCAAACCTACGTGCTGAATACGAACACGCACCGGTTCCATTACCCGTATTGTTCGTCAGTCTCCGACATGAAGGAAAAAAACAAACGGGTCTATGAGGGCACGCGGGAAGAGGTCATCGAGCAGGGCTATCAGCCATGTGGTGTTTGTAAGCCGTAATCGAAAAACTGAGACCAAGTTTTAAAACTGATTGCGAAAACCCGAAATACGCTTGATGTAAACATTCAAGGAGTCGTGCTCTGAACATTCTTTGATGAACGAATCGACTTCATTCAAGTACATGATGTATTCGAAATCGTCTATGGTTTCACGTCCGCAGAATGCAATGTATTCCATCAGATTCAGGTAATACTCCATGCGGAATGTGTTGTAAATCTGCGTGTCAATCGAATACTCATCAAAATTGCGAAGAAGCTTTTTTCGCTCACCAAGAGATGCTTTCAACCATTCGATTGCCTTGTCGTCTCCTAGGGCCGATGCCGCTGTGAATAAATGCCGGTAGATATAGCCCTTGAATAAAGAAACCAGCCCAATATGGTCATTATTCTCAATACAAGGAGCTACTTGCTCAAGTGAATTGAGGTAATCAAGGCATCTTTCTCCGTAGTTCAGCGCCATTCCGAACAGTCGATTCTTCATGGAGTCATCTAGTGTTGGATTGGTCGCATAGAGAGTGGTTGCGTAAGCTAGGTTTTCGCTCAAAAAAACTTTCGCCCATTCATCGAAGGTGCCTGATTCGTCGTCGGTTATTTCGTCGAGCATATCGTGGCATGTTGAATAGTAACGTCGATAAGCTGCATCGGGAAGGTAAACCACTTCGTTTTCATTTTCGAGGGCAACCTGAACTTCAAGGAAAGAAATGCTGAGGGTGACAGCTTCCATCAGCTCTGTCGAGAACTGGTTATTGTAGTTTCGCTTGAATGACTTCAATTCATCCAGCACTGCCTGTTCGTCTTGGAACATCACGGCGGCTTGCATGTAGAAGAGTACATATTGAGCCAGTTCGTAGTCCGAACAGCGTGAACCAGCAATTGAAAAATGCGCTTGGATCATATCGTGCATGAGGTATCGATTCGTGATCAAGTGCATCTTGTTCTCTTCGATAGAGAGTTTCTGACGTTTAAGGAAGTAGGTAACCACTTTGGAAGCGTATTCGTCGTTGTCGAGCGCTTCGATGCATTCAACGAACGAGTTATCGAAGTCAGATGGAAGGATGATGCTCTCGCCCTTGCGATAGACGCAATGGATTTTCTTCGTGCTGTATTTTGCAAGCGCAAAGCCTAGCTCGAAAAACAAGTTGTTACTTACCGCCCCATCATCGCGGTTTTGAAAAAGTACGATGGCTTGATTGCATGTTTTCATTTGTTGTATGACGGTATCGCCGACAGAGGCGAAAGTTGACGAGTTGTCATCGTTGCCGCCTACATAGCAAATGTAATTGTATTGATCTTCGAGAATGCGCTTAACTTTGTGCGCTATTTCGTTGCCGCCTGACCAGATAATGAAAATCCTGTCCTTCATTTAGCTCCTTCCACAGCGAGTGCGTTTTACAGCGAATGCGCTGCTCGGTATGATGGCGAAGATGGCTTGCGCGTTCATGTCCATTCAACGTTCAATAATAATTATATCGAAGCGGTTTCTATGCCATCATGGCAAGCAAGCGAACTAATAGAACGGACCGCCATGAAGGAGTTTGACATGGGTGTTTACGACGACCGCGGCCACTGCATAGACAAACTTTGGTACGTAGGAAGCAGGGCTTGTCTTGACGACATCAGCATCGTAGTTGCGGACATCACAAGCCTGGAGGTCGACGCTATCATCAACGCCGCGAACGAGGGTTTGCGTGCCGGCGGGGGAGTATGCGGAGCCATCTTCGCTGCAGCAGGGAAGCGCGACTTGCAGGCAGCGTGCGACGAGATTGGCCATTGCGACACGGGCAGCGCGGTCATAACCCCCGGCTTCGCGCTGAAGGCGCGCTATGTGATCCATGCGGTTGGTCCTCGGTGGAGCGGCGGGACGCATGGGGAGCCGGAGCTCCTGGCGAGCTGCTACACCAAATCGCTTGACCTCGCTGCTGCAAACGGGTGCACGAGTGTCGCCTTTCCGCTGATATCCTCGGGCATCTTCGGCTATCCGAAACGGGATGCATGGCGTGTCGCTCTCATGGCGTGTGCCGATTGGATGTTCGAGCACAAGCCGCAAGACGTGGACGTCTCGTTCTGCGTGCTGTCGAAGGACTCGCGTGAGCTCGCTTACGACGTGCTCGGGGAGTTGGGGTTTCCCAGGGAATAACTCGTTTCCGACGTTACGACGCGTTAAGGATGTCGAGGGTCATGCGTATGCCGTCGTCGACGCAATCGGGGCACGAACGCAGGGCGGGGCTGCCGGTCAGGCCTTTTAGCTCCTTGCAGAGGGTTGATCCGTTCTGGGCGCTGAACCGTTCCACAAGCTGGTGCGTCTTCTCGTAGGTTGCGCCCTTCGTCGTAGGGTTGTGCGGGCCGTCGCTCGTCGCATAGCCGATGATGGCGCAGCCGCCCAAAATCGCGCCGCAGGTTTCGGTGAACCCGCCGATGCCCCCGCCGAGTCCTTCGGTTATCTTGAAGGCGGTTTTCTCTTCGATACCGAGCAGATCGGCGCATGCGCACGCAACCGCTTGCGCGCAATTGAAGCCCGATTCGTGCAATTCATGCGTTCGGGCGACGCGCCTTTCGATTTCCTGCTGGTTCATTAAAACCTCCTGCCCTTTGCATGGGCAGGATTATAGCAACACACAACCAACCTGGCTCGCATTCGCCTGGGCTTGGCCGCCGGCTGCATTGCCCGAATGAGTCAGGGGCCAGGCCCCCGACTTATTCCAGTCGTCGGGTGGTTGCCTAAAGGGCTCAGATGTGTGGCTCTACGAGCTCGCCCAGCGCTCCTTGAGAGCGGCGATGTCTTCTGCGGTAATGTGCATGAGCGCTTCTTTGTCGGCATTTTCGAGAGAGCCAAGCTGATCGCAGAGGCGGTCAGCCTGAATCTCGACAGTCCAATCGAACAGCTTGCGGGCCTCGCGGCCGTTGGCGAACGTCTCGCCCTTGGCAAGTACCATTGCACCGAAAATGCTCGCCAGTGAGATGCGCGCATCATGTTCGAGCACGTAACCGCCCGTCTTGCACAAAAGCTCGTATATTGCCAGCAGTTCGTCGGGTCGGTAGTCCTCGAACTCGATAAAGTTCTGGAAACGTGACTCCAATCCGGGATTCGACTGAATGAACTCCCGCATCTCGTCCTTGTACCCTGCTGCGATGACGACAAGGTCGTTGCGGTTGTCCTCCATCATCTTGAGCAGTGTCTCAATGGCCTCGTTGCCGAAATCCTTCTCGCCTTTTCCCACGAGCGAATACGCCTCGTCAATGAAAAGCACACCACCAAGGGCTTGCTCGATGACCTCGCGGGTCTTGATCGCCGTATGGCCGATGTATTGTCCCACGAGTCCGCTGCGGTCGGTCTCGATGAGCTGGCCCTTCGAGACGACGCCCAGGCCTTTGTAGATGTCAGCCAATATGCGGGCGACGGTGGTTTTGCCAGTGCCAGGATTGCCCGTGAATACACAATGGTTGGTGGTCGAGGCGACCTTCAGGCCTTGTGCGGCACGTGCCTGGTTCACCTTCGCGCGGTTGACCAAGCGCTTCACCTGTTCCTTGACCGCATCCAGGCCGATGAGGTTATCGAGCTCGGCTAGTGCGGCCTCGAGAGAACCGTCGCTGGCCTCGTTGTCGACATCGGTAGTGAGGTCGGCGCCGCCATTGCCTTCGGGCTTGCTTGCCACAGCACCCGCGCCCGCCGCAATCTTCGCTTCGACTTCCTGCAGCTTCTTATGAGCCTTGTCAAATCCCCTGTCAGCAGCTTTGCGGTACCACGTGAGCGCCTGGGCAAGGTCTTGGTCGACGCTGCGCCCGAATTCATAGGCCATTCCCAAATTGTACGAAGCGAACATGTTGCCTTGAGCCGCTGCCAGGCGAAACCACTTGACACCCTCGGCGTAATCCTTTTCCACGCCTTCCCCGTTGTAATATTGGTATCCTAAATCGTTTTGAGCTCCCGCATGTCCTTGCTCTGCTGCGAGGCGGTACCATTTCAAGGCTTCAGCGTAGTCTTGAACAACGCCCGTTCCGTTGTAGTACGAACTCCCCATGTACCTTTGCGCAGCTGCGTATCCTTGATCGGCAGCCTTGCGGTACCACTCGACCCCCTTGGCTTCGTCTTTCTCGACGCCGTGTCCATTTTTGTAGCAAACCCCCAGATTGGTTTGTGCTTCCAAATGCCCTTGATCGGCGGCCATGCGAAGCCACTTCACCGCAGTGTCGTAATCGCCCTTCTGATAAGCTTCGAAACCGTTATCGGCCGCTGTCTGTATCGGGTCCATCGAGTCCATCCGATCGTCTGATGAGTGCTGTGCAAGGGACGACTTGTAAATGCCGGTGCAAGCCCCTTGTTAATTTCGCACTCATCTTAACATCAACGATGCCGATGCAGCCTATCGAGGCGCGATGCGAGAACAGGTGCCCATATCCTCCTGCGAGCTACTCTTTCCTGGATTTGGCTCGTTTCGGTTTCGCTAGAAGTTGGCAAAGCGGTGGCATCGTCTAAACTCGTCGCGTTAACGGAATCATCAATGGAGGATTGCGTCACGTCTTTCCATGTCATCGTTTGCTCCTTTTGGCCTCACGAACAAGACACGGCGATTCTACTTCCGACTGATTCAAGGGATTGCCCAATGTGAGGGTTTTTCGTCAGCTACTCTACTCTCGCATTAACTTCGACAGGGGGGGGTTGAATGGCTGGTTTTGAAGGTCACTGGCGGGCAATTGCGCGTCAAGCAACGTATGGCGAAACACCGGTTCGAAAGGTATTCTCGGGTGATATTGCTGATCTAGTCATCGAGCCGAACGGCAGGGGACACTCTTTCAAAAAAGGTCTATTTGGCCAGAAGGAGTTACCCTTTACTTGGAATGCTGATGAACCAGATGCGGGTTTCATTGATTTAGGTGGTGGTTTGGTCATCCTCTTCGTGTACAACGCGCCAAACCATCTCATGACGCAATGGATGTCGCCATTGAAATCTATCGATGGGATGGGAGTTCTCTACGAACGGGTCTAAAGATATTTGTAGTGGGAGAAGTACCTGTAGATGAACCATATCGTCGCAATGACGATGAGTGCGAATCCAACGAAATGGGCTGGTATGCCGAATGCAGTCCAGCCCATGAGGCCGAGAAAAGTGAGCACTAAACCGAAGGCGGCAACAAAGGACATTTCGGTCTCCTTTACTTGACTTTCTTCATCTTGAATTTGCCGGATTTTGTCTTGATCTTCTTGTAGCCGAATTTGGTCTCGCCAACCTTTTGGTGAGCCTGTTCTTTCGAGTACTTTTTCTTGCCGCTCATTACTGCTCCTGACGACTATGCGTTCACTTTACGAATGCCGTGTATCAAGTTATGTACCCGTTGGTACGGACGGTGAAAGTAAGGTCCGCCCGAGTTCCGTTGCGCGTGAGTAGGCCTTGGCCAAACATGTACCCGTTGTGCTTCATGAGGTATGCTGCAGGGGCGTTTCCCCAGCCACCTTCCATCGCAGACTCGAAGAGCCCTGTCAGAATCATTCCCAATGTGTACTCGTCGTTGTTGGCGATGGCTCGCTTGAGTTCTGCTTCGAGTTGGGGGTGAATCGTGTTCTTGGAGAACATCGTTTGCTTCGTGCTGTATTCAAGAACCTTAAAGCCTGAATACGTTTGCTTGAGCAAGACTTCTGTCTGGATCGTCATAGCGTCTCCCTTCTGCGCGGCAGCAGTCTGTAACAACACGGCGATTCTACTTCTGATGATTACGCACGATTGCCCAATGCGTCGGCGGTTGAAGAAGTACTGTTAAGCTCGTCAAAGAAACTGGGCGAGAGGAGCTAAATCATGAACGAACAGAAACCGGGTTGGGGCGCCACCATCGGAGCGTTCTTCCTCTGTGGTTGCTTGGCTGTCGGAGCGTGCGTCATCACGAGCGCAGCGATGGTGAGCGGCATGGGGTATTCGGGCTATTCCACCGGCGGGATCATGGGAACGATCACCGGCATCGCGTGCGCTGCGTATTACCGTTCGACGGGCAAGCTTGGCGGTCCGGCGGTTGCGGCTATCATTGTTGGCATAATCTTGGGATTTGTGGCTGTGCAGATGGCGCTCGCGGTTTACGGAAGGTAAGGCACCGGCCATTTTTGCTTTAGCGAGATGATTACGCGCCTGCCAGATTGACGGGCGCGTTTATTGTTGTGCTGCGTCTATTTCCGCGCAATTGCCAGGTTCTCTGCAGCCAACAGGGCAGGGATGTTGCGGATGGCGGAGCGGTTCCATTCGCGCGCCCGCTCCGGCAGCTCTTCCCAAGGCACGAGGTAGGGGCTCGTCTTGGCCTCGACGTTGCGTTCCGCGCCGTAGGTCCATCCGGCTTTGACCCGTTCGGCGACCCATCTGCGATGCTCGAGAACGGCGAGGCACTCGATCTCGCTCGGGGTGAGTGCGGTGACCCTCTGGTCGGGATAGCAACCGCCGTCGGGGACGATTTCGTAGCCGAGGGTTTCGAGCTTGTTCGGGATGCTCATGATGTGTTCGATGCTCGAGTTGCGAAGGTCGAGGGGTTGGTCGACGAACGTGTCGTAGCCGCGTTCCTCGCCGGCATTCGCGCGGTCGGTGCTGTACCGCACGAACGACGTTTTGGCCAGGTTGGTAATGACGTCGGAGGCGACCTCGTCGTTCGGCTGGCCTTGGTGCGAGAACAGTTCGGGCGATGCGGTCAAAAGCGGCCGTGCACTTCTCGGGCCGTACAACGCGCAGACCAGCGTGTTCCACACGAGCTGTTCTTTCGCCACGAGCCACGAGGGCAACGTGCTTCCGTAGCCTTCCGTCTCGAAGCCGGGGTTCGCCTCGCGGGTGGTGTGCACGATCTGCAAGAGCTCGGGTGCCGGCAATGCGGAGATCGGCGCTTGGATTGCACTAATGTCTCGCTGGTATGCGTCGATGGCCTCGCAGAGCGAGTCGTGGAAGTACTGGCAAGGAGCGTCGCCGTAACCGAGCTCGGCGAAGCGGTTCTTCAGCGCATTCGCGACGAGCATCATGACGTCGGCGTCTTCCCACCAGCTTCCCGAGACGAGGCCGATCTTGTCTTGCAAGCACCAGACGGGCAGGATGGAGAACAGCGCGTCGAGTGCTGATGCGGCGGGGAGTGCCTCGTACGCAGCTGCTTCCGCCTTCATGTCGTTCGAAATGCCGATGAGCGCATCGATGCACTCTGGATGCTGATCCGCGATGTTTTGCACTTGGGCGTCGAATTCGGGGATGGGCCCTTTTCCTTTGCTTGTGGAAGAGCCTCTGCGGTTGTTGACGGCGAACGGCGGGCAGAAGCGCTCGAAGGTGGCTATCGTCTCGTTGCTGCTCAGCGTGTTCAGTCTGAGCGTGTGGGTGCTCCATACTGTGAGTGCTTTGAGCAGGGGAGCGGGGTCCACCGTTCCGCACGCTTCGACGATGCGGTCCTCGTAGGCGGCGAGCCAGTAGTTCGCGTTGAAGAGCAAACGGTCGATGGCTGCCTGCGTTCCGCGTCGCAGGCCGATTCTGTCGGCCGATTCGAAGGCGGCTGTCGGCTCGGGCGTTTCCGCATACAAGTGGTCTTGGTAAGCGCTGATGGCGACCTTGACTATCTCTATGGGCTTCAGGCCGTCGGGCCGTTTGGCGGCTTCCCGCGATAAGGCGATGCTGACTGCGTCAACTGTGCGTTTGGGCCTCGGTTTTGGCTTTGTCATGCTGCGCTTCCCCTATAGCGATTGATCAGATGCCTTCGAGTTGCAATTGTAGTATCGAATTCTCGCGGCGTTGCCCAATGAGCGGGTTATCCAATTTTGCCACCCTCCGTGAGCGTCTGCTCGGCAAGCGCCCTGAGCTCGTCGAGCGAATACTGGTCGCCGGTGTCCTCCCCTCGAGACCAGTCGGTTCTGTATGAGACGATGCGATTGTCTGCGTCTGCTGGTATGGCGACGATCACGTCGTAGTTTCCGCATTGCGTCACGTGCGCCCACCGTATGGGGTAGGGCAACACCAGGCGCCTGGCGTCGTTGTTCACGTCTTGGGGATTGAGCTGGTTGATGCAGTTGACGGCCCCGTTGCTGCAGGCGACGGTGATGAGGCTGGGGTTGTCAGGCGGGTCGTCTGTCGCGCTCGCGTCGACGACGGATTGGTCGAACGACAGCGTGGTGATTGGCGTGCCGTCGGATGGATCGAGCACGAGGGCTTGGCGCCCGACGCTCACGACGATTCCGCTTTCGTTGCCCGTCGATGCGTGGATTGCAGGTTCTGCCGCCAGCAGGGAGGTGATTCCGTTGTTCACGATCATCTCCGACGTGAACGTGCCATCTTGGCGCCATACGGGTGCCAGGTTCTCGTCGAAGGCCTCGATTGCGTAGCGGCGCGTCACGTCATCGGAGGGCATCGGGTCGGCGGACGTTGCGATGATGAGGCCCTGGTCCAGGTATGCGAGGGAAGTCACGTTCGCATAGGCGAGTGTCGTGCGGTTGCTTTCGCTGGTGTCGAGCTCGAGGGAGAACAGCTGGTTTCCAAAGGCGGCGTAGTTCGTTCCCAGGCGCAATCCGGGTGTGTTGAAATACGGTGTTGCAGTGTTGAGGATTTCGATGCCTTCGACTGCGGCAGTGGACGTTCGGTTTGAGGCGAGGTCCATGATCAGGACGTTGTAGCCGCCAGTGGCCAGCGGAAAAGCCATGCTGATGAGGTCGGCGCCGTACGATGTGTCGTACGAGGGACCGCCCGTGTTGGGGAGCGACCACATCTGGCTTCCTGTTTTGGCATCAAAACAGACGAGGGTGGTGTCGTAACCGTTCGCATTCAAGACCACAAGGTAGTTCTCGGTGGCTGCCATCGACCGGACGTACCATCCGTCTGCCAGTGGAGTTGCTTCCGCGGGCATGGCGCAATCTGCGAGCTTCTTGCCTGTGAGCGTGTCGTACGTGCTGATGTTGCCCGCCGAGTCGCTCACGGCGAAGAACCCGCCCGTGTCGCTCACGGCGATTGCGCCGGCAAGGTTGGTTTCTCCATCCGTCTTGTGCGAAAGGGTATTGTCTATGAGGCCGAGCGGTGCCTGCGTTTTGATTTCGTAGCTTGCCCACCAAGGCGAGCTTGGGTTGGTGTTGATTTCCAGCGCGTCCTCGAGCGCGGTTTGCGCTTCGGGCACAAGCGGCCTGTCGGAGGACGATTCCGATTGCGGCAACGCCTGCAGGGCCTTTTCGATGGCGCCGTAACGGTCACCTTGGGCGAGCAGTTTGGACGACTCGGCTGCGAGTTGATGCGATTCGGCCACGAGCGCGTCTTGCCGCGCTGCAGATGCGAAGGTGAGGGCGGCGGCTATGGCAGCGACGACGAGGACGGCTGCTGCTGCGATGGCGACGCCCCGCTTGATCGTGCGGGTGCGGCCCCTCTGCCGCAGGTCGTCGAAACTGCAATCGGCTACGGCAGCGATGATGCGGAGCATCTCGTCGCGCTTCTTCTTCGTTGCAGTGGGACGCAGGTCTGCCGCAAGGGGGTTCGAAGTGGTGGCTTCCGCGCTGCCCGGCACCGCCGTTTCCGTTCGGAGCAGCGGGGGGATGCTTTCGGCCGAGCTTCCATACGCGAGCACCGTGAAGATTCGTTCGCGGCCATGCATCTCGATGAATGCAGCTATCTCGCGGTTCACCCAGATGCTGTCGCGCGCTTCGGGCGAGCAGATGACGACGAGCGAACTTGATTTCGCGAGGGCGTCGAGGATGCGGTCGGGCAGCGAGTGCGACGCGGAGAGCTCGTCCTCGTCGCGGAAGCATTTGCCCAGACGGCCGTCGGTTCGCCCTGGCGCGTTGATGCCACGGGGGAGCTTGAACGTCTCGATGGCATGCTGCACCTGCTTGGCGACTTCCTGGTCTTGCGGCAAGTGTCGGTAGCTGATGAACGCGGCGTATTCGTTAGCCGTTTGCCGAGTATCGCTATGGTGCTTTTCCCATGTCATGGGTTGATTATAAAGGAATGAGTCATTGGGACTGTCCCAATGACTCATTGACAAGAGAAAGGTCTCGATTGCTCGAGATGCATGGGCTTGGACTACGGCAAGAAGCAGGTCACCTTGCCGTGGCCGAGCTCGAGCATGCGCGCAGTCAGGTCCTCGACCGGTAGTACTTCGATTACGTTGGCCAGGCAGTGCAACTCGCAAGCCGCCTTCTTGCCCTCAGCCTTGCGCGCAGCGCACAGGTTGCACAGGCGCGACGGAACGGGCACGTAGTCGAATTCCCATTCACCGCCGAGCTTGGTCGGGCCGATGGTCTGTACCAGGATGCCCCACTCGTCCAGGGGCAGGTCGTGCTCCTTACGGCACGAAACCTCGCAGGACCTGCAACCGGTGCAGAGCTGATAGTCGATAAGCATTCCGTATTGCATGACGTCCCCCTCCTAGTCGTCGAGCGAGTCGACGCGTTCGATCTTGCAGATGCCGTTCTTGTACGGCGCACCGTAGCCTGTGATGCCCACGCTCTCGTGCGGGATCAGATTGTTGGCGTTGGCCTTCCACACGCCGTACAGGTTCGGTGCTTCGCCGTCCTGCTCGGGGAACCACCAGGCATGCTCGACGTGCACGAACTTGTCGTTGACCATCTCGGTCAGCCACGCCTTCTGCGTCATGTGGCCCTGCGGGCTGGTCACGCGCACCCAATCGCCGTCGGCGATGCCGTACTTGGCAGCGACGTCGGGATGTATGCTCACGAGCGGCCAGGGATGCATGGCTCGCATGCTGGGTACCTGACGGTGCTCGGAATGGAACATCGAGATATTGCGGCCGCCGGTCGTGTAGTACAACGGGTACTCGTCGGCGAGCTCGGGCTTGGAGACATGACTGAACTCGGGCTCCTCATAGTAGGGCACGGGACCCTCGCCGTAGTTTGCCAGGACGATGGAGTTGAGCTCTACCATGCCGGTCATGGTGTCGAAGCCTGGCTCGCCATCGGGACGCAACAGGCCCTTCTCGTACTTGCGGTACTCGTAACCGGCCATCTTGGCAGGCACGGCGCGCACGTCTTCGAGTCCGAAGTCGTAGTTCGCGCGCAGCTGCTCGTCGAAGAACTGGTCAACCGACTCGAAGCGATCCCAGAGCTCCGGGCGCAACCTCTTGCCCATGTCGATAAGAATCTCGAGGTCGCTCTTGGTGTTGGGATTGTCGAAGGCCTTGTTCATGGCGCCGATGAAGTGCTGGTTGCGTCCGAAGTTGGGCGTTACCAGACCGTCGTGCTCGGCAAACGTGGAAAGCGGCAGCACGACGTCGGCAAGCGCCATAATGGTCGGCGTCATGAAGATGTCCTGCACGACGACGAACTCGAGCGGCTTCATGGCTTCGTACCAACGCTGCGGCTGGTCGGCCATGCACGCGAGCGGGTTCGTGCCGATCATCCAGACCATCTTCAGATCGTAGTAGCAATCGTAGTCTTTGTACATGCCCTCGAGCCAGTTCAGCAGCGTGTCGCCCTGAACGCCACCCATGGCTGCGCCCACGTTGAACAAGGCGTACTTGCCCGTCGGGTCGACGATGTGCTTGGCGGCCATTTCGGGCGAGATGGTGTCGGACATCTCGTAGCGCCACTTGCCGATGAAGCTCGTGGGCTTCGTGATGGTGATGCCGCCAGGCACGTCGAGGTAGCCGCAGATGGCCATGAGGCCCAAGAAGCACTGTCCAGCCTGCGTCGACTGCTTCGACTGGTCGAGCGCTACGCCCCAGATGCCCGAAGAGGGCGCGTTGGTTGCGAACGCGCGGGCGGCGCCAACGAGGGTCTCGGCGTCGACCCAGCTGACTTCCTGCACCTTCTCAGGTGTCCATTCGCGGCACGCCTCTGCAAGCTCGTCGAAACCAAAGCACCAGTTCTCGACGAAGTCATGGTCGTACAGGTCTTCCTCGATGATCACGCGCAGAAGGCCCATGCCCACCGCAGCGTCGGTGCCGGGGCGCAGCTGCAGGTGGTATTCGGCGCGGGTCGAGAGCCATGTGACGCGCGGGTCGATGACGATGACCTTCGAACCGCGTTTCATAAGGTCGATGATCGAGTGGCCGAAGAAGCCGTCAGGGCTCGAATAGAGCGGGTCCTTGCCCCAGATGACCAGGTATTTCGGGCACTCCCAGCCAGGATGGTCGTAGCGGTCCTCGTAGTACTGTGCCCAGTCGATCTCGGGAACGCCGGCGCCGAGCAGGTAGTTCGCCACCGTCGCACGGGGGCCATAGCACGCCTGGCCGCTGAACGCGTAAGTCGAGGCGCCATTGCAGGTATTGAGTACTGACGGACCGTAGACCGGGGCGTACAGGGTCGACTCGCGGCCCGTGCCCGTCAGCGTGAAAATGCTCTCGGCGCCGTACTTGTCCCAAATCTCGCGCACGCGCGTCTCGATGAGGTCATACGCCTCGTCCCAGGTGATCTCGCGCCACTTGTCCTTGCCGCGGTCTTCGCGATCGCGCACCATCGGGTGCTGCAAGCGGTCCTTGTGGTACACGACCTCGTCGAGTGCGATGCACCGCGGGCACAAACGACCGCGCGTCACAGGATGATCGGGATCGCCTTCCACCTTCACCATCTTGCCGTCCTTCACGGTGATGACGAGGCCGCATCCTACGGGATGATCTCCCGGAGGCGACCAGGCACATGTGCGCACCTTGCACACGCCGTCTTCGATGGTCTTGAATTCGCTCATAGCCCCTCTCTTTCAATCAGTCGCTTTCTTGCGAATGAGGGAAGCGTGGCTGCCGCGGATGATGCGGCAGCAAATTGTCCCCCCTCGACAACGAGCCTTGAAACAGGTTATCGAACCCGCGTCGCAATTGCATCGTTAGCATTTGTACAAAAATGTCTATCGTTTGTGCAAATTTGTAGATAACGCGCTCGCGGGGGTGTTTATTCTGGTTTTCGGCTATTGGGAGCGCCGTTAAGGACCTACTTTGCGTCCTGCGCATCAACGATGGCGAACGAGACGATAACCTCGATTAGCTTGCTCGCGTCGGGCTTGCTCGCAAGCGCATCGAAATCGGTGAAGTCGACGATGTCACGGATGCGCTTCAGGCGGTAATCGAGGCTGTTTCGGTGTAGGTTCAAGCATCTGGCCGCATCCGACATATGGAAGCCCGACAGCGCGTATGCGCGCAACGTCTCGTAGAAATTGGTCCCGTTCTCCTGGTCGTAACGGTGCAGGCGCACGACTTCCGGATGAGCGTACGAGACGAGCAGTTTGTCGCCGCGTAGTGCTTCGGCGATGTAGTCGGCCGAATGCTCGTCAGCATACGACAACGCAACGCCGTCCTGCAGGCACCTGCATGCCTCGCGCTGAGCTTGCCGATAGAGCAGCTGACACTGGAGGACCCCCTCGCGTGCAGCGCTGACGCCGCAGATGAAATCGTCGCCGAGCAGCGAAGGTAGCTGCGCTGCAATGCTGTCGCGCACGACCAACCGCGATTCGTTTTCCAAGACGACGAGCTCGTTTCCCAACATGAAGGAAATCGTGTTGGGGAACCTGTGCAGTAGCTCATTGAGCAAGCGCGGGAGCAAAACCGCCTCGCCGTCCGCGCGCTCGCGCACGACGTACACGCGAAACGCGTCAGCGGAGCTCCATTGCTGTGCGCGCAGGAATAGCGAGATCTCAGGCTCGTCGAATACGCCTTCCATGACGAACTGGGAGAACGCGTCTGTCACCTGCGAGGTCGGGCTATACATCCAATAGAGTTGCTCCATGTGCCGCTCCATCGCCTTTACCAGGATGTAGACGATGCGCTTGAGACCGCGTCTGAAGGGTTTGTCGAAGCCGAACATGACGAAATGCCCGGCCATGAAGCCATTCGGTTTCAGGCTGCAATGCATGTACTCGTTGCCGCCCAAGACCGACTTGCGCGTCTGCGGATACGTGTCGCGCCAGACCTCGGGCAGGTTGATCATGTCGCGTAGCCTTCTGATGCCCGCTGATGTCATGGCTCGATCTCGCAGAATCTCGGCCCAATGCCAATGGATGTCGGCGCCGTAGTTGCTCGAAATCGCGAATGCACGGCCGTCGGGGGCGTACGCGAATACAGGTGACCCGAGCACGTCGTCGCTTGCGTCAACCATGTGCTGCAACCCGTTTTCGCAACCGATAAGCCCCTCGATCGTCCGCTCCCAGCTATTGAAGCGGTCGATGATGTCGCACACCTCGTCGAAGACCTCTTCGGTAGGAACGCCGTTCACGACAATCATGTCGTTGCGGTGCATGATGACCACGTCGTCGACGCTGTCTGGGAAGAAGTCCTTTGCATGGCAGACGTACACGGCCTCAGCCGAAATGTGGGATGATGAGATAAGGCGCGCGAAGGAAATGCTCGGGGAGCCTTCGTCTATCAAGGGCAAGACGTCCTCGTAATCGAGCGACTCGCATATGTCCCACATGCTGAGCTGCATGATTCTCGACCTCCTGCCGAATCGACTGAGCGACGAACTCCCACGTAGCGAATTCTACGCTAATCGATTGAGTTAGGCGATTCTCTGGACGCTTCCTCGTCAAGAGCGGCTAAAGGCCGTTGCCTGCGTCGACCATGTGGCCTCTGGCTCACCGACAATAGGAAAGAGGGAGGTGGAATGAACCGCCTCCCTCTTGTCAACGCTAGCCGATTACGTCGAGCAACGCGTTACACCTGATAGTCAATCGTCGCCTGAACGATCGCCTGGACGTTTTCCTCCTTCGCGTTAAGCGGCACATCGCAGCCAGAGCTGACAATCAAGCCAGACTTGGGACCGCAATCATCGATGAGCTTCGTCACGTAGTCATAGCATTCGTCGGGCGTACCGAACGCCAGCTTGCTGCTGGGAACATCGCCGAGCAAGCACATGCGATCGTCCAGGATTTCGCGGGCGAGCCTGATATCGGTTGCGCCGTCCAACATGAGTATGCATTTGCGGGCGGGTAGTTCCTTGAGCGTTTCAAGCTCGCTGTCCCAGCAGCTGTCGAAATGCAAAACCGGGATGGTGCCGGCATCGATGGTCATCAAGATCATTTCCTTGAGATACGGCCAGACGAATTCCATGAACGTATCATGGCTGAGCAGTTCAGGAGCTGCACGCCAGCCACCGACCCAGGCGCCTAACGGCTTTGCCATTTCGAGTTGCGCCTTGTATCCTGCGCGCACATGTTCGAAGGCCGCATCAAGAGCGCTTTTCACCAGTTCCGGTTCCTCGCATATATCCATGAAGAAGTTCATCAACTGCCTACCGCCGCAGAAGGCTTCGAACGGAGAGCCGTTGGAAAGCCCGTTCATGACGGGAATCTGAGCCTCTTCTGCAACACGCTGCATCGTTATGGGTGCATTCTCCAGGAACGGCACGATGGTCGACTCTGGGTCGCCCAGACGTTCCACCAGGAAATCGTGGAGCCAATTCGCGTAGCCCTTGTCGAGGATGGCTTGATAGTCGTCAAATTCCATCACTTCCGCCTCGAGCACTTGCCATAAGTCGTTCTCATCGACATCGATTCCAGGCTCTCCGACATTCGAAAACCAGAGGAGCTTCAACGCACTCGTGCAGAAAATCGGAGAATGCATCGAGTCGATACCAGGATGGGCCTTCAAGAACTTGATCGTGCCATCTGTTGCAGCAGGAAAGTCGCTCAAGTATCGCTGCATGGTAAGGCCCGACCAACGAGCTACATAGGCAGGCCCGCTGTACGAGAACGGAATCTTGTCGACAGGCTCCATCTTGACAGCGTTCAGCGTTCGTTTCAGGCGTTGCTCATAGGTGTTCATACGATCCTCCTCGATAGGCAATTGTCCTTTTTGTTTGCCTTGGCATGTATACTGCACCCCTTTTAATCGCAGGTATACATCTCATAGGAATGAATTTTGGTAAAATTCTTTTCATCAATTTGTCCTTTTGGTACAAGCTGATATGACGTTAATTGGAGTGACATCATCATGAAACTGAGCATGTCGATGCTTGCCTGGTACTTGGGAAGCGAGCAAATCCTGGCATCGATCAACGAGGACGAGCCCACCATGAAGGGCATTCGTTTCATAACCGAAAACAGTGAGAAACCCACGCGCAGCTATGCGTTCATAGGGCCTGGCAAACACTATTCGTCGGATAGCCGTTATGCCAAAGGTTCTATCGTCGCGTGTGGTACGAGCTATCTCTATTCATTCGATAACGATTATGAAATGCTCATCAACAAAGTGCTCGAGGCTTTCGATTATTTCACCGACTGGGAGCGCAGGCTGACGGAAGCAGGATTGCAACATGCACCGCTGCAAGATCTCGCTCAGATCGTCTCTGAAGTCGTGGAAAACCCGCTCATGATTACCGGGCCCGATAGCAGCTTGCTTGCTTGGACTTCGTCACGCGCAGCTGGCCTCGATGATCCCTATTGGGACGCCGCTATAGCATCGGGCAAGATTCATCTGCATGTACAAAGCGATCCGCTCTTCACAACGGCTGGATCGACAATTCATGAATTCACGGAACGTCCCGTCATGGTGAGGAACGTGTATTCGGATGCCGAACCAGTCATGATGATGAACATGCAGAAAAACGGCGAATACTTGGCAACACTGGGCATCAAACAAGTTGATGCGCGTCTGACGAACTTGAACAAGCAGATTATCGGCATAGTAGTTCCCCACCTGTGCCGCGCGCGTGAATTCAGCGAAGCCGGATCGCTTGCGCGTAGTGACGCAGACGTCGTACGCGATGCGATCGAGGGGGCGCTCATACCACCAAATGCAACTCACCGCTTGATGAACTACGGCATAGCTTCGCCTTACCGCCTGTTTTCCTTCGTGCATACCACGAGAAAAGATCCGCAGGCTCTGACTGGGATAATCCGCCTGATTGACAAGGCGCCAGTTCCGGCTGTTGCGCTGCAATACAAGGAAAACGTCATTGCGCTCATCAACGCAAAGGACGCTCCAGCACTCACCAACGAACTTGACGACCTCGAAAGCGCTTATCGCCAGATTGGCATTTCTGCTCCAGTCAGCTCGTTGGAGATGCTTTCGGTTGCATACGAACAGGCATCGTATAGCCTTTCGCGGCTCGGCGAGCGATCAGGCGCTATATTCTGCGAACATGTAGCCTACTCGTATTTGCTGTCGACGCTTTGGAAGCACCCCGAATCTCACAGCTTCACACATCCGGCTATCAACCTTCTGGAACGCTACGACGCTGAGAACAACACCGAATACCTGATTACACTTCGACAGTACATATTCAGCGGACGCAGCATGACGAAAGCGGCGGAGCAGCTCAACATACACAAAAACACGTTGAAATATCGCATGAGTCGCATCCGCGAGCTCACTGAGCTCGACACCGGCGATGCTGCCGACATGGATTACCTGGCATTGTCGTTCCGACTGATTGCCCTTTCGGATGCTGCCGTTGCCAACGAATAGCCATCGTGGAATGGCGCCGTCTTTTTTGATGGAATCGCGAGAATGGGTCGGGGGCTTGACCCCAGCCCATTGCGCACAATGAATCGGTACCCTGGCCCCTGACTCATTAAAGGACAGCATCGCGCCCCAACGGTTCGATTCCCTGAAATACTGCGCCTCCGTCTACGTATAATATGACGTAGGGCGAAAAGCCCGAATCACCCGCCCGCCTCAAGAGGAGGTCGACCGTGGACATCGAGAGCTACATAAAGGACCTGTCCCCCAAGCTGCAGGAGAAGGCCCGCGCGTGCGGCAGCGTTGAGGAGCTGCTGGCGCTCGCGAAAGAAGCCAAGATTCCCGTGCCCGACGAGGCGCTGGCGGCCATCGCGGGCGGAGACGATGTAGATGTCGGCTCCTGCAGTCCTGACTGTTGCCCGAACTGTGGGCATAGGGAAAAGCCCTATTGGAGCGAGTGGCTTGATAACGGTGAGATTCGCGAGCACTACAAATGCTCTAAATGCGGAAAGAAGTGGTATCACGATTGGGATCCCGACTAGTAGCGCTTCAATTCGAACAGGCTGACGGGGAAACGAGTCGGTGCCCTGGTCCTTAGCCTCGTTATTAGTGCCTGCCCTCGCTTTTGTGCCACGGTGTGGCAGGAAATAGCGGGTAGGCATTATCTCTTTCGGGCATAGTTCCTGTGACCAGGCGTTTTAAAGCCGGGGCTTGGGGAAGCTGGGCAAAAACGATGACCACCCTCGCTTTTGTGCCGCATCTGTCGTTCGGTTACGAGACCCTTTCCACCATCATGTCGATGCCGAGTTTCACGCCAGACTGTTCCGAACTCGTCCAATTGTAAAAGAGCCGTGCGCTGTTTTCGGAATCTGCGAACTCGAGCATCATGTTTCCCGGATCGCATTTGAGGTTCTTGAGCTGGAACGTCTCGTGCAGTGTTATCACGGCACGCTCGATTTTGAGGTTCTCCCAGTACCTCACTTCCCACTCGAAATTCTGCGTGCTCTCACCAACCGTGAGCGTGCCCGTCATATCTTCGTTGAGCTCCAGGGCTACGGGAACATCGAGGTCTGTCTCCTTGTCGGAAGCATTCGTTTTCGACTGAAGCGTCAGCATGTTGGTCTTCCAGGTGCCGACGTACGCCATGGCTTGCTCGTCGGCCTGCTGGGTCGCAGCCGCGCTGCTCGACGCATCGGCGCTTGCGTTTGCGCTTGCAGAGGCGGCTGTGCTTGCGTCCGAAGCTGCACTTGCGCTTGCACTCGGGCTTGCGCCCGCGTTCCCGCACCCAGCGAGTGCGATGGCGCATACCACCGCAAATACCAACACAAGCAGAGAGTCTTTCTTTGTGATGTTCATTGCGCCGTCCTTTCAACTTGAGTGGCATCATGCCGGTTCATTCATTATTAACGGCAATCACCGAAATCCCAGCTAACCGTCCAGGCTGTGTTTCACCCACTCGTTGCCGCAGCTGTTGCATCTCCAGTAATAGAGATAGCACCCCGGAGCATCTTCTTCCTTGTAGCAAGTGGTGTTCTTGCTCTTGCATTTCGGGCACTTCATGTTGCCGCAGTTCTCGGGATCGGCGTCGCCGCCGGCTATGGCGGCAAATGCCTCATCGGGCAGAGGCAACTTAGCCTCTTTCGCGAGCGTCAGCAGCTCCTCGACGCTGCTGCATGTGCGGGCCCTCTCCTGCAACTCTGGCGCCAGGTCCTTGATGTAGTCTTCCAGGTTCATGACCGCGCTCCTTCTCGAGAGCCTCCATATTCGCCACTTCATTATACGGGCAATCGGGAGAACCGTTTCGCTGATGAACAGGGGTTGAGGCGCTGTTCATTCGTCTCTAGGTACTCAATTCCCTTTACCAAATTGTGATATCATAACGCATGTAAAATACATGCATATGAAGGAGGAGCGGGATGCCGGCGTTGCAGGTGAGGGACTTTCCCCAAGAGCTTTACGATGAGCTGCGGGAATACGCAGCGCAGAACCATCGGAGCATTGCCCAGCAGACAATCGCATGCGTGGAAAACGAGATTCGCCGGAACAAGGCGGCGGCTGGGCAGGACGGTGCGAGCGATTATCAGGGCGATCCCGCAGACATTCCGATTCCTCCAGCAGTGCGCGAGGCCGCAGTGCATACGCGCAATGTGGGCGCGTACGGATGGGCTGGCGTCTTCCGGGTCGAGACCGAACAGGAACGCGAGGATCGTCGCATGAGGTGGCAGGAGCTGCGCCAGCGCTTCGCTGATCTCGCAAAACTCTGGAACGGCCCAGCTCCTAGTTGCGAGGACATTGCCCAGATGGTCCACGACGGCCGCGATGAGCGCACAGATCGTATCATGATGAACGTAGAGGGTTACCTGGCGGCAGAAGGGCAGGGCTGATCCATGCTGGTGATCGATGCGAGTGCGGCAATCGGGCTCGTGCGCGCCGGCGGGGAAGGGGCCGCTTCAGCTCGGTTGATGGCCGATTGCGAGAAGGTGATTGCACCGGAGCTCTTCTGCGAGGAAGTTGCCCAAGTTGCGTGGAAATACGCCCATGTCGGGGCGTTGGATCGAGATGGCGCGGTCGCGATGATGCAGGCGACGCTCGGGTGTGTGAGCGAGTTCTTTCCCAACTGCGAGTTGGCTGAAGAGGCTCTCGCCGAGGCGATACGTCTGGACCACCCGTTTTACGATATGCTCTACTTCGTGTTGGCGCGACGGGCATCGTTACCGCTCCTCACCTGCGACAAGAAGCTTGCGAAGTTGTGCCGTGACAACGGCGTCGAGTGTATCGAGCTCATCGATTTCGCGTAGGCGCGATAACGACACCGACCCATTTTCGCGTGATTGCGGATGTTAATCGGTCGCTGACGCGAACAGCACCGCGAACCTGTTCAGGTGCATGTCGTAGATGCTCCAGCATGCCGTGCCCCACCACTCATGCCCCGCGTCGAAGCAGTTGGACCAGTCCGTTGTCCACTCGTAGACTTCGAGCGCGTCGGTTCCTTCCGGGAAGAGTGCGTCGTTCACGCGCCGGAAGTCGTCCGGCGTGGCATCAAACCATTGCGGAGGCTCCAGGAAAGCATACCAGTACGGTATCTGTTCGCCCGCATCGACGTCGGGGTCTTTGCGGTCGTAGATCACCGAGCCACCCTTGATCGTGCGCACGATCGTCGGCACGAAGAGGAATTCTTGCGGGTCGATAAGGTGCGCTCGCGCTTTCCCGAAATCGAGGCTCCAAGGGAAGAAGTCGTCTCTGATTCCCCTTGCGAACTTCTCTTCGGAGGCGCGCTGGTCTTCGAGGTAGCGCTCGATCACCTTGAGCATGGCGAACAGCACCGCTTCCCTGTGCGATCGAATTCCGCGATATGGGAAATCGGGCGCGATGAGGCAGTAGTCGATGACGCATCTGTCGTACTGCTTGTTGATGAGCTCATAGAACGGGTCGTGCGTCAGTTCGCGCATGGTGGCTCCTTTAGACCTCGTGACCTCGCTGAGAACATGATATTCGAAGTCGTGCGCTGATGATGTGGTGAATGAGCGTGTCAGCTCGCATAGGAGCTTTTTCGTTATCCCTCTAGCAAGAATCACGACCAAACAGTACGATATTGGCAGAGCGATGCAAAGGGGCTATTCATGGGGCACTACATCGAATCAGAGGAGCGTGACGCGCTCTACGCGCAGCTCCAGAACGAGGTGGCATCCTTGGACACGATCCATGAGATGCTCGGTTCCGGAAAATGGACCATGGACTTCGACGAATCCGGGGTCATGACCCGCGTCAATTGGAGCGACGAGTTCCGTCGGATGCTGGGCTACAAAGACCAGGAAGACTTTCCCGATGTACTGGAATCCTGGTCCGATCTGCTGCATCCTGATGACAAAGAGCGTGTCCTCGAGGAGTTCAACGAGACGATTGCCGACTATTCCGGCAAAAAGACCTACGACGTCGAATACCAGTTGCTCACGAAGAACGACGGCTACCACTGGTACCGCGCGGTCGGAAAGCCCACGCGCAGGCCGGATGGCACGCCAATCACCTATGTGGGCGTGTTCTTGGACATCACCGACCGAAAAGACATGCTGGAAAAGCTGGCGCAGCAACAGGAGTCATTGCACGCTGCCCTGGAGCAAGCGAACCAGGCGAACAAGGCCAAGACTGCGTTCCTTTCCAACATGAGTCACGAAATCAGGACTCCGATGAACGCCATCATCGGCCTGAACAACATCGCCTTGGACGATCCGACGATTTCGGAGAAGACGCGGGAGTACCTGGAAAAGATAGGGATATCCGCTCACCATCTGCTGGGAATCATCAACGACATCCTGGACATGAGTCGTATCGAATCTGGGCGCATGACGATCAAGAGCGAGGAATTCTCGTTCGCGAAAATGCTGGAACAGGTCAATACGATAATCAACGGACAATGCAACGACAAAGGGCTGCACTACGAATGTCGGACCGTCGGGCATATCGAGGACTACTACATCGGCGACGACATGAAGCTTCGCCAGGTGCTTATCAACATTCTCGGCAATGCGGTCAAGTTCACGCCGGAAGGCGGCATGGTCAGCTTCACCATCGAAGACATGAACAGGCTGAACAACCAAGCCACGCTGCGTTTCACCATCCGCGACACCGGAATCGGCATGAGCGAGGAGTTCCTTCCCCGCATCTTCGATGCGTTCAGCCAGGAGGATGCTTCCTCGACCAGCAAATCCGGCAGTACAGGATTGGGCATGCCCATCACCAAGAGCATCGTCGAGCTGATGAACGGGCATATCGAGGTGGAAAGCGAAAAGGGCATAGGGACGACGTTCATCGTGACCGTCACGCTGATGCAAGCCAACCGTGAAGCGGGCGACGAGATTGAACTGGAACTGCACCCGCACGAGATGAGTGTGCTGGTCATCGACGACGACCGTATCGCGTGCGAACATGCGGAACTCGTTCTGAGCCATATGGGAATCACCTGCGAGACCGTCCTCTCCGGCGAGGAGGCGGTGGAACTGGTGAGAATACGCCATACCCGCCGGGATGACTTCAACCTGATCCTCGTGGACTGGAAGATGCCGGGAATGGACGGGGTGGAAACGACCAGGAAGATCCGCTCGATCGTGGGCGACGACACGCCCATCATCATCCTCACTTCCTATAGCTGGGAGGACATCGAGGGAGAGGCGCGCGAAGCCGGGGTCGATACCTTTGCCGCCAAGCCTCTGTTCGCCGGCACGGTCATGGACGAGTTCCGCGCGGCGTTCCGCAAGAAGAACTCCAAGTCGGCTCGGCCCACGGTGGACCTGAAAGGTCGTCGCGTACTGCTTGCGGAGGACGTCGAGATCAACGCGGAAATCATGATGATGGTGCTGTCTATGCGGGAAATCGACGTGGACCATGCGGTAAACGGCAAGGTTGCGGTGGCGATGTACCAAGACCACGAGCCGGGCCACTACGACGCCATTCTGATGGACATGCGCATGCCGGAGATGGACGGCCTTGAGGCGACGCAGATCATAAGGGCCACAGACAAGGCGGATGCCACGACCATTCCGATCATCGCCTTGACGGCCAACGCCTTCGACGAGGACGTGCAGCGCAGCATGCAAGCTGGACTGAACGCCCATCTGTCAAAGCCGATCGAGCCCGATCTGTTGTTCGAAACCCTTGAGGATCTGCTTGCGGAATAGCGGGTTGGGTGAGTCGGGGTGGCTCAGGCGCGAACAACGAGGTGGTAAGGATGAAGATTGAGCTCATGCAAGAGTTCATCGAGCTTGCACGTGTTAAGAATTATTCCCGTGCGGCTGAAAACCTGTTCATCTCCCAATCCACTCTGAGCAAACACGTTGCTGCGATTGAGGACGAGCTGGGCGTTCATCTTCTCAAACACGATTATCGTGGCGTGGAACTTACGGACATGGGTATATATGCGCTTGACGTCTTCACGCAAATCACGGGTGCATACGACATGCTCAAACTGCGCGCCAGTGAAGTGGCAGGAGGGCTGCATGGCGAGTTGAGGTTCGGGGTTCCCTACTATGCGACGCGCACGATTGCGTCACCCATCCTTAAAAAGTTCAACGAGCTGTACCCTGCCATCAACGTCACGATAACGTCTGGGCAACCCGATTTGTTGCACGAGCTGCTGCTCGAAGGCAAGATTGACATAGCGTTGAACATGTATTGCCGCACCATGGAAGTACCGAATGGAACGTCTTTCGACATCGTGGAACTGATGCGCGACAAGCAAGTCTTTCTCTGCTCCAAAGACAATTCGCTCGCAAATATCGAGTCGATATCGATTGACGCGCTCAAAGGTAAAACTATCAGGTGTTTTGAATCAGGTCCGCTTTCTTCAGCGTTCGCTCAAGCTGTTCGGTCACGCTTCGAGAAAAAAGGCGTACACGTCACCTGGCAGGATCCGGTTCGAAACGCTGACTTGCTCAGTGATGCGGTATCGGAGGACTGCGACGGGGTTATTGTGCCCAAGCATGCGGCGCTCTTTCATCCGGATTTGTCGGCAATCATTCTTGAAGACATGTTTCCTTGCCGTATGGCTCTGTATTCCGAAAAGAACAACCCCAATCCTGCTGTTACGCTTTTCCGTGCAGTAGCAACGAACGCATCGAAGGCGATTCGGCTGTAATTGGGCTTTCAGCAAGAAGACATCTTAACGAGCAGGAGATACGTCCTCTCAAAGTGCTATGCCAAACGGTCATACTTCTTTCCCAAACCGAATCACGATGACGCGTAATTCCACCTTACGATGGCGTCAGCCAAGCGCAGTAAAGCGCACAAGGACCAGAAAGGTGGATCACTATGCAGAAGAACAAGGTTATGGACATCAAGCTCGCCCCCTATACTGAAGGTCTTTTCACTCCGCTCAACCCCATGTGGGGATCGCAGGACAACGCAGCTCAGACCTGCGGCGTGTTCGTCTCGCCGGAGGGTGGCGGACGCCCGCATGAAGGCTCTGTGCCGCTGTATCCGTTCGTATACACGAGCTGGTTCGACGAGGAGCTCAGCTGGCATGACAATGTTTACCTGCACAGCGGGCTCAACCCGTTCCCCTTCTTCACGGTGAAAGGCGAGGATTTCATAAGGCTGCTCAACGATTCCTGCATCAGCACCTTCAACAACTTCCCTGTGGGCAAAGCTCGCCATACTATCGTATGCGGCGAGGACGGCACGGTCATTCTTGACGGTATCGTTGTGCGACGCGCCGATGACGAGTTCATCTGCATGTGCATGCTTCCTGCTCTCATGCAGCAGCTGAGTGGCAAGGAGTACGACATCGAGGTAATTGACTCTTCCGATGACCTTTTCTTCTACCAGCTTTGCGGCCCCCGTTCTCTCGAGGTCGTCGAGCAGGCTGCTCGCGAGGATCTGCATGACATTGAGTTCATGTATTTGCGTGATGCCAAAATTGCTGGCAAGGACGTATTCATCCTGCGTACCGGCATGGCAGGGACCCTCGGTTACGAGGTGCACGGCAAGATTGAAGACGCACTTGAGGTTTACGAGGCTCTCATGGAAGCTGGAAAGCCTTACGACATCCATGAGCTTGGGCGCCATGCTTACCACAACACCCACACCGAAGGCAGCATTCCGCAGGGTGGCATCCATTTCTCGTGGGGCGGTCCGCTCACCAATCCGTCTGTCGTCGGAAGCGCCGCAAACGATGACGAATGGCTGCATGCGACGCCTTATGATCTCGGTTGGGAAAAGATGATCAGCTTCAAGCACGACTTCCCAGGAAAGGCAGCGCTCGAGGCTGAGGGCAAGCGCCATCACAATACGCTCGTGCACCTCATCTGGGATGCTGAGGACATTCTCAAGGTGGCAGCGACATGGTTCAACAAAGATGAGGAGATGGCCGACCTCATGCCGCTCGCTGAGGACATGAACTTCACTCTCTCGAGCGCGGAACTGCACCACGACCGCGTGTATGACGGTGACAAGATGATCGGCGTGAGCAGCGGCCGCATGTTCTCGCCCAAGAATCGCGAGATGATGTCGCTTGGCATCGTTGACCAGGACTACGCCGTCGAAGGCAAGGTCGTTGAGGTGCTTTGGGGCAACCCTGGTACTCGCCAGATGCGCATCAAGGCGACCGTCATGCTGACTCCCTACATTCGCGAAGGCCGCAATGACTCGCTCGACGTCGAGACGATTCCGCATCCTACCTTCTAAGGTTTTTCACAACATGCACGATTTGGGGGCGAAGGATTTTTCGCCCCCTTTCAATCGTTGGGAGGAATTGTGCGACCGCCGTTTGTGGCGCATGTTTGCTCATCGCAGCGATATGAACGCATACTCGCAATTCGATTGGGCGGAGTGCTCGAAGAGGTCGGTTGTGCAGCAACCAAGTGCTCGCGCAAGTGCGCCGACGTAATCGGCACGTGCGTGGTTGATGTTCTTCTGACGTTGCTCGTATTGCTGTAAGGTGCGTACAGGTACGCCCGACGCACGGGACAGCTGGCGTTGGCTGAGGCCAGCGACAAGACGCCTGGTCTGCAAGTTCGTTTGCGGGTGCGCTTGGGAGCACAACTCGTCGAGGCGGTCGCAGAATTGGCGTACATCCATTTCGTGATAGGGCGTGTAAAGAGATCTGATTTCGGCAATGCAGACACGCTCGTCAATTGCTTCGAAAGCATATCCGCTTGCCCATTGATAAAAGGCGAGCGCCCAGCCGGTCCAGTATTCAGGTGAGGCGCTTTCGCGGGGGACCCAGGTGGTTGCGGATGGGACATCACGTGGTTTCTCAGTACGGATGGCATCCGCTTCGCCATATTCGCTCGATTCAAGGATTTCGAGAGCAAGCTCTTCGCCCGAACGACCTGCAACTACCGCTGGGTCGCCTGCAGCGAAGCGGCGGGAGAGGGGGCTGGCGAGAAAAGCCGCATGTGCGTTTGTAAGGTCAAACCCGAGTCCCGACGTCGCGAAGTCGAGAAAGGCTCCAAGTCGTTTTTGCGCACCTGAAAGATACGTCTCATCGTAAGCGATCATCGTGTGGCCTCATTTCCTCGTCGATGATTTTAGTGATGAACAAGTCGCCCTTTTTTCGAGCGTTGCGCTCATGATTGAAGTATTGTTCTCTCGCTTCGCGATCGCGGTGCTCCCGTCGCGGTAGCCAAACCGGGCGCAGCACCTCTTGGGCGCCTAGGAATTGCAGGCGCGAAAACGCGCGCTCGCTTTTCACGACGACTTGCCTTCCCAGCTCGCCTAGGCGCATAGCGTTTCCAAGTTGGCGGTACGAAATGGTTCCGTTTATGAAATCTTGAGCGAATGTGAAATAGCTGTCATCAGCACGGTAGCCTTTGACAACGTCGGCTTTCGAAAGATCGACCGCAAAGTTGGCAAGCAAGTATTCGCGCGCCTCGTTTGCAATGGGCGCGCGCACATCGAACCAACGGTTCGCCAAAAGAACAGCCAGCCAGTGAAGTGTTGTGAATTCCGATGCGTCGAGGTCGACGATTTCCAGACCGTTGGCATCGAAGTCGTATTCGTTGACGAACCCGTCATGGTCGAAGCCCACTGCCCATTCGCCCGCCATGTCAGGATGCTGCGTGCAGTAGAAGCCCAGGCCGTAGTCGTTGTACGGTTTTCCAAAACCGTAAGTTGGAACTTCCACGATATGGTCAGACCCATGGTAAAGCTTCATGGTCGTCCTTTCGCAATAATATACTCCTATGGGAGTATAGCATCATGAAAGCATTGTCGAAGGGACGGTTCATCTGAGTGTGCGACAATAACTAGCATCGAAAAGCAAAATCTGGGAAGAGGTGGCGGAATGGCGCAGAAGAATCTTGGGCTGAACTCGACGGCTGTCAGGTTCTTCGCCATGCTCTTGCTGGCGGCGACACTGTGCTTCTGCGTGCTAGGTTGCTCGTCAGGTGGCAGCCAGGCGACTGCGTCAGGTAGCGCAACGAGCTCGCAAGCAGTTGCATCTGCCGATGCGGTAAGCTCGCAAGCAGCAAGCGCCGACACTGGCTCTTCCGAAATCGACCTCTCGGACCCAACACTGCTGACCGACTTGGACGAGTTCAAATTCGAGGCGGTTAAGGTCTACACGCCTAAGAAGTTCGAGCTCGACGTCGACCCCGATGCCAATGTTGTTGATTACGAGATGTGGAGGGTAAGCCCCTATATTTCGTTCCTCATAAGTCGCAAGTCGCTTTCCGACTACGCTGATATAGCAGCCGAGTATGATGCAAAGCAGGCTGTGCAAGGGCTGCTGACTGACGAAGAGTCGTTCCAACTGTTCATTTTTGAATCCGTTGCCTCCAGGAATGCGAGTGCGGTGACTGCCAACATTAATGGCAGGTGGTACCAAACCTTCACCCAAGGTGACAAGGCGTATTTCGTTTGGACAGTGTTGATTGATGACGAGAACAGCTACTGGATCAACTTCTTGTGCCCGCTTGAGGAAAAGGACCGCTACCACGACCTTATGGTCCAGCTCATCGACAAGGCCGAGATTGACCGCGGCTAGTTCAGCAGAGGTTTCATCGGAGACAACAACGCGCGTCTTTGAGTCTTCAATCGTGTTGCAAATATTGCCGATAACGGCAAAAAACAGCTACAGTTGTCTTGTGCAATGAGACAACGAAAAGGGCTATCTCATCGACACGTGCTTTGCTGCACAGGATGCTTTCGAAGCGGTGCTCGACTATTTCTGGATTAGGTGATGGACTTGATGGAATACGGCCGAGTAAAAGACGAGCAGATGCTGGCGCGAGAGTTGCAGCAAACGGCTGGGGCAGAAGCGTCGACTCGCGTTAACCCACAGCTCAGGCTGCACGTGCTCGCGAGCGGGAGCAAAGGAAACTGCTCGGTTGTCGAGAACGTAGCGACGGGCGCATGCGTCGTCGTTGACTGCGGCATCAGCAAACGCGCGTTCATGGAAGGATGCGCCGCATGCGGTGTGGACGTTGCGCGCGTCGAGGCGATACTCGTCACGCACGAGCATTCCGACCATACGAAGGGGCTCGGCGTGATGACGCGCGGGCTGGCTCGGGCGGGTGTTTTCCCTGCGCTATATGCGAGTGAGGCTGTTCATAGGGCAAGCCGTGACATCCGCGACATCGAAGATGCGGTCGATTTGCGGCATTTCTCGCGCGGGGACGACCTGGCGCTTGCGGGCATGTCGGTTCATGCGTTTCCGACGCTGCATGATGCCGCCGAGTCGTTCGGTTTTCGGTTCGACTGCGCAGGCGACTCGATCGGCTTCATGACCGACACGGGCATCGTGACCGGGGAAGCGCTCGAGGCGCTTGTCGGCTGCCGTGTCCTAGCGCTCGAGTCGAACCACGACCTGCGTATGCTCGAGAATGGGTCCTATCCGCGCTATCTGAAGGATCGAATAGCGTCTGAACGGGGCCATCTTTCCAACGACCAGTCCGCCGAGCTGCTGGTGCAGCTGCTCAACAACCAAGTCGAATGTGTCATCGGCATGCATGTTTCCGAGAACAACAACACCTACCGGCTGTCGCATGACGTGTTCCAGGAAACCCTCGCTCGCCACGATCACCCTGCGCGGGCGTTGGTGGGATATCAAAACAGGTTGGTCAGTGTGTAGCAGTGAGTCATTGGGGCTGTCCCATTGGCTCAAAGTGCGACATACTTGCAGAAACAGGAGCAGTATTCATGATTACTTCCAAGTTGAGGCTGGCCTCCCGAGGCTTGCGCGATGCTGTATATGGCGCAGCGGTTGGTGACGCGCTCGGCGTTCCTTATGAGTTCATGACGCGCGGCACATTCGAGTGCACGGGTATGGCATCGGGCGGAGCACATGGCCAGCCGGCTGGGACGTTTTCCGACGACACATCGATGATGCTTGCGACATGCGACAGCATCCGCGTGCACAGGGCGATCGACCTGCACGACATGCGCAAGAGGTTCAACAACTGGCTGCATGATGGCGCCTACGCTGTTGATGGCAATGTGTTCGATGTCGGCGGCACCGTTGCGACCGCGCTTGCTGAAGGCAAGGGCAGCACGGGCGAGCGATCGAACGGCAACGGATCGCTCATGCGCATCGCGCCTTTGGTATACACGACGGCAAGCGACGACGATGTACGTGCCGTGTCTGCCATCACGCATGCGCATCGCATATCGACCGAGTCTTGCGTGTGCTTCGTGAAGCTGATCCGAAATCTCATAGGCGGCAATCCGCTTGTGAACTCGCTTCGAAACAGCATTCCGGCGGATGACGAGTTCGCGTTTCTGGAAGGCGTTTGCGAGCAACCACGCGATGCGATTCGTTCGGGTGGGTACGTCCTGGACACGCTCAGCGCTGCCATATGGTGCTTTGCCAACACCGATTCATACGCTGATTGCGTGCTTGCGGCGGTGAACCTGGGCAGCGATTCAGACACCACAGCCTGCGTTGCAGGTGCTCTTGCAGGTGCGGTTTATGGTTACGACGCCATTCCTTCCGAGTGGCTCGATGCATTGCGCGGGAAAGACGTCATCGAAGCCAGTCTCTTCTAGGTGGCGTAGCGCACCTGTTCTGGCTGTATGCGAAGATTCGGGCTGGTGAATGATATTCTTGGTTCTGTCATCCTTTGGAGGAAACTGCAGTCTTTGGATGGCGTGGATTGGCAAGCTGCGACGTGTTAGATGATTTCCGGCATTTCATCCTGTGAAATTGTTGTCCTGATTGCCCGTATAATGAAATAGCGGATGCGGCAACCCTCGAGAAGGAGCGCGGTTATGAACTTGGAAGACTACATCAAGGATTTGGCGCCCGAACTTCAGGAGAAGGCGCGTGCGTGCGGCAGCGTCGAGGAGCTGATCGCGCTAGCTCGAGAGAACAAAGTTCCTCTGCCCGACGGAGTGCTCGAAGCCATCGCTGGGGGCGATCAGCCTGACCCTGAGAACTGCAAGCCGCAAAAGATCAAATGTCCGAACTGCGGAAGCACAAACGTGACGGTTAGCACGTTCCCTACCGAGTTCGAATGTAACGACTGCGGTTATTTTTGGATTTAAACATAATGAAATAGCGGATGCGGCAACCCTCGAGAAGGAGCGCGGTTATGAACTTGGAAGACTACATCAAGGATTTGGCGCCCGAGCTTCAGGAGAAGGCGCGTGCATGTGGCAGCGTTGAGGAACTGATTGCGCTTGCCAAGGAGGAAAAGGTGCCGCTACCTGACGACGCGCTTGTCGCCATTGCTGGCGGAGACGATATCGAGCCTGTTAGCTGCGGTCATCCAGAGTGCCCGAAGTGCAAGAGCACGGATACCGAACAGACAGGCAGGAATACGTTATATGTCTTTTGGAAGTGCAGAACCTGCGGCTATCAATGGAAGGTCGATATTTTGATCTAACGAGCTGCCGTCTCTTTTTAATACTGCTGCGTGGCCAGTACGCAAGACGAGTATCGAGCTTGAAGGCCAACAAGCCGTAAATCATCAAGCAATGCGACTATAATCGTACATCAGGGTAGGCATGCCGACGCTTCGGTTGTGTCGCGCATTGCGAACTGAGGCAAAACAGCTAAAGGAAGAGACGGCGAAACGTATGGACATCGAAATCCTCCTTGCATTGCAAAGCGTGCGCGAATCGCTCGGATCTGGTTTTGAAAACGTCGCCGCGGCTTTTTCGGATAGTGCCATGATGGCGGGTTTGGTCGTGTGCCCTATCGTGTACTGGTGCGTTCACAAGAAAACGGGGCAGTTTGCGTTGCTGTGTTTCTCATTCGGCAACTATCTGAACCAATTCGTCAAGAACATTGCCTGCGTGTACCGTCCCTGGATTGCCGACTCGCGCGTCGTGCCTGCATCGGGAGCCCTTAAAGGTGCCACCGGATACTCGTTTCCAAGCGGACACACTGTCATGTCCGCCACGGCACTCGGCGCGCTTGCGTGGAAAGTGCGTAAGAAGCTTCCCGTCGTCGCTGCGATTCTCTTGATCATCGTGCTGCTCGTGGCGTTCTCGCGCGTGTTCTTGGGCGTTCACACGCCTCAAGATGTGCTGGTTGCCCTTGCCGAATCCTTGGTCGTCGTGTTGCTCGGCTCGAATTTGTACGGCCGTTACGAGGTCCGTTGCGAGAAATCGGGGAAGAGCCACGATGGTTTGGTGGTGCTGATCGTGCTGATGTTGTGCGTGGCATGCATTGCTGTCATCGAGTTGAAGTCGTATCCGATGGATTACGTCGACGGCGTGTTGCTCGTCGATCCTGATGTGATGAAGCGCGATTGTTACGAGGGCGTTGGCGCGTTCTTCGGGATGTTCCTTGGTTGGTATTGCGAGCGCCGTTGGGTGAATTTCAAGGTTGGCGGGATCTCGGTGGGCGAGCGCGTGCTGCGCGCCGTGATCGGCCTTGTTTTGGTGGGCGTTGCGTTCTTCGGGTTCGACATGCTGGTTAAGGCAGTGCTCGATCCTGCGTGGGCTAAGCTGACGAGCCAGTTTGTTGCTGCGTTTCTCGCGATGTTCGTAGTGCCGCTGCTGTTCGGCCCGCTGCACAAGATTTTCGCCAAATAGGCTTTCGTGCCATAAAGAGTTGGTGCCTGCGTAAAAAAAGTCGTGTATTTGGCAGAAATAATTACGCAGAACAGTTTCAGTCAGTTTATGAAGCCTGCATTGGGAGCGCGCTAGGCAATGTTCACGACGAAAAGCAAGGCATACAGCACCGTCATCAATGCGAGTGCAACGATGTTGGCCACAGCGAATTCGCGCATGAACGCTCGTCCGCTTGCTCCTGCTGTGTGCATATACATGCGAAACGCGATGAGACTCGCAAGCGAAGCGATTGGTGTGCCGAGTCCGCCCAAATCGACACCGATGAGCAGCGAATGCCAGTTCTCAGTAAAACCAGCGAGCAGCACTGCCGATGGCACGTTGCTGATGACTTGGCTTGCGATGAGGCTGGTCAGCATGGGATGGCCGGTCATGAGTCCGCCGAGCAGGTCTTGCATCTCGGGCATGTGCGCCATGTTCCCCGAGAAGATGAAGAAGCACACAAACGTTGCGAGCAGTGCGTAGTCGACCTTTGCGAACACGCGGCGATCGAACAGGAACAGCGCTGCGAACACGATGGGGAGCAGAACCAGGTCGGGTAATATGCGCGCAACGGAAAGCAGGCACAATACAAACAAACCTGCATGCAAAGCGAATCGTTTGACGTCAATTGCACGCTCGTCCAAGTCGAGCCTGACGGTCGCCTTCGACGTGCCGAACGAAGCGCATGCAATTACGAGCAGGATTAACGCAAGCGCCCCGAACGGTGCGAGCGTCAAGAAGAAATCGCCCGCGGTAAGCTCGTAGGTCGTGAAGATGAACAGGTTCTGCGGGTTCCCGACGGGGGTGACCATACCACCCAGGTTGGCGCCGATTGTCTGCAGGACAATGACGCGGACGAGGTCGTCGCGCCAGCCGGCGGTTTCGAGTGCGATGACCGCAATCGGGACGAAGGTGAGCAGTGCGACATCGTTCGTGATGATCATCGATGCGAAGAACGGCAGCATGACGAGTGCGAGGCAGACGAGCCGCTTCTGACGTTCACCAGCGACGATGGCTTGGGCGATGCGCGCCAAGACGCCGCTCTTGCGAAGACCTGCAACAGATGCCATGAGGCAGAACAGTAGGATGATGACGCGCCAGTCGATGTAGCTCGGTGCTTGCGATACGTCACCAGCTGCGGCCATCGACACGCAGGCACAAACAAAGGCGATGCAAAGCACCGCCTCGTTTCGCAGAAATGTGACTATCCGATCGAGCATCGGTTCATTGTAGCGCTCGAGATCTCGTTGGGCGTTTTCGAATCGGAGCAATCAAAACGTTTGCATCTAGAGTGTGGGCTGCGATTGGTATGCGGGGATAGTCTCGATTACGCGAGCTGTTGCACAAAGTTGAAGTAAAAATGCCAAAAAATCGAGGATATCTGAGGATTTTTCGAGGTGACAGTTGTTACCGATGATCGCGTGCCGAACGTTGGTGTCACGGGCCGCTTTGAACGGATAGCGGCCATTGCCTAGAATCACATTTTGCGGAATGTAAGATTCGAGAGAAAGGCAACGGCCACCATGGACACTCTACAGGAAAAGGAAGCGATGCAGAACCTCCCGTTCCGCGAGGGCGGGACGATAGACCTCGTCGAGCT
>JAZLCO010000037.1:0-21547 GCA_045614225.1 Eggerthellaceae bacterium
CAACTTGCTCGAGCGTCCGACCGAGGGTCGTATCATCATCGACGGATCTGACATCACCGACTATCAAGGTCGCGAGTTGCGTGAGCTGCGCGCCAATATCGGCATGATCTTCCAGAACTTCGCCTTGTTCCAGCAGCGCACGGTGTTGCAAAATGTCACGTTCCCTCTCGAGGTGCGTGGCGGGAAGAAGGAGGCCAACGCCGAACGAGCACATGAGCTCCTGCGCCTCGTGAGCCTTGACGACAAAGCATCGCGTTATCCCAGCGAGTTGTCGGGTGGCCAGCAACAGCGCGTTGCCATCGCGCGCGCACTTGCCAACGAGCCCCACTACATGCTCTGCGATGAGGCTACGAGCGCGCTCGATTCGCGCACGACCGTGCAGGTGCTCGACCTGCTGGCGCACATCAACGCCGAGTTGGGCGTGACCATGGTCGTCATCACGCACTCGCTCGACGTTGCGAAACGTGTCTGCAACCGCATTGCCGTCATCGACGAGGGCCATATCGTGGAAGAGGGCAAGACGGTTGACGTGTTCGCCAATCCCCAGAGCGATGTAACACGCGAGTTGCTGGATTGGGGCTACAAACGCACCGACAAGCTTGACGGGGAAGAGGAGGTCGTCCGTGATTGAGTTCTTCGACAAGTACGGCGCCCTACTCGCACAGGGAACCATCGACACGCTGGTCATGTCCATCGCATCGTGCGTCTTTGCGTACGTCATCGGCCTTCCCCTTGGAATCTGGTTTGCCGTCACCACCCCGAATGGCCTGCGCCCCAACAAAGCCGTCAACACGGTGCTCGGCTGGATCATCAACATCGGCCGTTCCATCCCGTTCATCATTTTGCTTGTGGCCATCATCCCGTTCACACGACTGGTTGTCGGCACATCGCTCGGCGTGCCGGGCGCAGTGGTGCCGTTGACCGTGGCGGCTGCCCCCTTTGTGGCGCGCATCGTCGAGCAGAGCTTGGCCGAGGTCGATAAAGACCTCATCGAAGCAGCTCACAGCTTCGGTGCGAGCAATATGCAGATCATCACGAAGGTGATGTTGAAAGAATCGCTCCCCTCGCTTGTGCGCGGCGTGGCGATCACGTTCGTGAACCTGTTCGGATACTCTGCCATGGCGGGCACGGTAGGCGCCGGCGGTCTGGGCGACATCGCCATCCGCTACGGTTACCAGCGCTTCCAAGGCGACGTCATGCTTGCCGCCGTCATCCTCTGCGTCGTGCTCGTGCAAGTGTTCCAGACCTTCGGCGATTGGCTTGCCCGGACTATCGATAAACGTTAGGCAGGGGAGCGCTCATGTCCGATGCGCCGTTGAGGGAGATCTTCACGCGCGATTTCCTGATGCTTGCGACCATCAACCTGGCCATGTTCTTCGGTTTTCAGATGCTCAACGTCGGGCTGCCGGTGTACATGGCTCAGCTGGGAGCTGCTGGCCAGATCATCGGGCTTGCCACGACGCTCATGACCATCATGGCCACCATCGTTCGCGTGTTTGCGGGCGCGTTGCTCGACCGGTTCGGGCGATGGGGGATGCTCATCGGCGGCACGGTCGTCATGGTGTGCGCCATCACGTCGTTTGCCATCTTCCCCATTGTGGGAATCATTTTGGGGCTTCGCATGTTACACGGCATCGGATGGGGCGTGGGCTCCACAGCTTCCTCGACGATTGCAGCAGACATCATTCCCAAGAAACGATTCGCCGAAGGCATGGGCTATTTCGCCATGACGACGGCCATCTCGAGCGCCATCGCTCCTGCCGCCTCGGTTGCGCTTCTTCAGGGCGCCGGCGCAGAAGTCATGATCTACGTTGCTGCCGGCATCACCGCGCTTGCGCTCGTGCTTTCCGTGGTGGAGGCGCTGATTTCCAAGCGAACTGCTGCCAAGCGCTCTCGTGCAGATGAGGCGCCAGTTGGAGAGCAGCGCGATGGTCGCGGAGCTTCCGAGAAGGCTGGCGCCCCCGCCCAAAAAGACGAATCGCGCATTCCGAAGTATTCGGGGATCGAGGCGCTGTTCGAGCGACGTGCTGTTGTGCCGGGTGTTCTGATGTTCCTCGTGAACGTCGGCTTCGGTTGCATCACCACATTCATCGCGCTTCACGCTGGCGAGCAGGGAGGAAACGGCGTTTCGGCGTATTTCCTCGTATACGCCGTCGTTACTCTGGTCAGCCGTCCCTATATCGGAAAGCTTATCGACCGATACGGGTATCGGGTACCCGCGATTCTTTCCACGCTTTGCACGGCTGGCACCCTTGCACTCATCGGCGTATCGAGCAACACGCTGATGTTCGCCTGCTCTGGTGTGCTTGGCGGACTTGGCATCGGCACCGCGATGGGCACCTATCAATCGATGGCCGTCGCAAGTGTTGAACCCCAACGACGCGGTGTCGCCACTTCGACGTACATGACGGCGTTCGACCTTGGAATTGCCCTTGGCTCGCTCGTTGGCGGCGTTCTCGCCGACATGTTCGGTTATACAATCATGTACTTCACGGTCGCAATCTTCCCGATTGCGGCGAGCGTAATCTCGGCGGTTGTCATCAAAGGTGAAACGAAAGAACGGGAGGATCGGTCATGACGACGAATGCGCAAGAAGCCATCGAGCGCTTGAAGACGGGCAATGCGTTGTTCGTAGAGGAGTCGAATTGTTCGGGCGACATATCCCAGAAGCGTGTGAAACAGCTATCCGAAGAGGGCCAGGCACCGTATGCATGCATTGTGACCTGTGCCGATTCGCGCGTGGTGCCTGAACATCTTTTCATGGTCGGGCTTGGCGACGTGTTCACCATCCGCGTTGCGGGTAACGTTATCGGTGACATGGAACTGGCGAGCTGCGTGTACGCAGCTGAGCATCTCGGCGTGAAGCTCATTGTAGTGCTGGGCCACACGCAGTGCGGTGCTGTTGCGTCCGCGCTGGAAGTTTTGGCGGCAGGCGCCGAGCTTGAGGGTGCGATGGCGCCTTTGCTGTCTTGCGTGTGTGCCAACGTTGGAGGGGAGCGCGACCCACAGGCTGCAAGCATCGCGAACCTGCGCGCTGGCGTTGCAGCTATCGAGGGTGATAGCGATATCGCGCACCTCATCGAGGCTGCTGGCCTGCGTGTTGCTCCGGCGCTGTATCACACCGAGGACGGCACCGTGGAGTTCATGGAATAAGAGTCTGTTTAGACTTCGGTGGCGACTCGCCATTGCTTCGCGCAGAAATGCCCAGATGCCTCCCTGTCAGGCTGAATGAAAATCGAGATCAATGGTATTCGGCGATGTCGGCACCGTCGTGTTTGATGGCTTCATCGTCCGAAATGCCCATGATGCCGCAGAGCGACATGACCGGCCGCACCGTATATTTCCCTGCGATGGACATTCCGATTCGAGAGACATCGAGGTGTTCGAGCAGCGTCTTCTGCAGCTGCATTTCAAGGCCTTCTTCGCCAGGAGCCCAGCCTCTGCCGACATAGCGACCGTTTTCGCGCGCCGCGTCGGCGATTGCTTGCTTAATCCAACGGTGGGCTGCAATGGTGTAGCCGCCGCCCCATGCATCATAGAACATGCCGCCAATCAAGTCGTCCGAATCAGACGCTTCTGACGCCAGCTCTTCATAGCCATGGGTGCAGACAGCGTAAAACACTACTTCGTCAGCGCGATGGAGCAGGCCTGCGAGCATCTGACTTTTCAAGACAGCACCACCTTCAAGGTGGATTTCATCGCCTTCTCTGCGTTCGACGGGAAAGCTTGAGAACATGCCCTTGCACTCAAACGTATCGAGGCATTTCGCATACGTATCCTCGTAATCTTCCGGAAAGCGCTCCAAGGCATCGTCTTTGCTCATGTGAAGCGTTGCCAGCGCGAGTTTTTCAATGTCGTTCAGCTGATCGTTGGGGATAGTGCATACGCGTGGAGATACTGGTTTAGTCATGGTTTCTCCTAGTGATGCCGAGTATTCCTGTTGGTCGCATTATCCCATGAAGGTGTTTCGTGGGATTTAGCGACACTGACGAACTTTGCTTCTTGGTTGAGTTCTTGTGGCGCTTTCAGGTTTTGCAAGCCATTGTGGAACGGGGTTTTCCCAAATAGCGGCTGATTATCTGATTCTCGTTTTATATTCGATAACTGGAAGCACAATAATTTGGATTATTGGTTATAATTAATGCGCCCAGATTGGGGGCGATTTTAATCAGGTTTGTACGGAATGGAGGGATACTGGTATGGCAATTATGACAATCGTATCGCACGAGTACAACGAAGAGACCGGAATCGACGTTTTCGTCGTGAACCCCGGCAACATGACCTGTGAACTAAAGGTGACCGACGACGGCGTCGAGATGCTCACCGCAGGCAAGTGGAGAGCTTGCACCAACCCGTTCCTGAAGAAAGCGGCGCTCGAAGCTGCGGCAGAGCGCGGCTAGCGTTTCCGTTAGCGAAAAGATTGCTTGGGGGTCACGCGAGGCGTGGCCCCCTCTCGTTTATCATGACCCTCAAAGAACTGCCATTGCGCCATGGGGTTTGGCGTACTTGCCTATAGCAAAAGAGCGCGAAACACGAAAAAGGGGAGAACGTGGAGTATCGGTTGGACAGACGATCAGGCGACGAGCTGTCGGTGCTGGGGATGGGGTGCATGCGCCTGCCGCGTAAAGGGGCGGGAATCGACATGCAACTCACCGAGCTCATCTTGCTCGAAGCGTTTGAGCGTGGTGTCAATTACTTTGACACGGCATACTCGTACGGCGGAAGCGAGGAGGCGCTCGGTGAGGTTGTGGAGCGCAACGGCTTGCGCGAGCACATCCACATCGCTTCGAAGCTTCCGCACGGTAAGTGTCGGACAATCGATGATGTCGAACGGCTGTTTTCCACGTCACTTGAACGACTGCGCACCGATTATCTTGACTACTACCTCATACACAACATCGTGACGGCGAGTCAATGGCAGCGCTTGGTGGATCTGGGCATCGAGCGGTGGATAGCCCAGAAAAAGGAAAGCGGCGCCATCCGTCGCATAGGCTTCTCATTCCACGGCGGCATGGCGGAGTTCCGTGCGTTGCTCGATGCATACGATTGGGATCTCGTGCAGATCCAATACAACTACGTGAACGAGCATTACCAGGCGGGGCGCGAAGGGAGTGAGCTTGCCGCGAGTCGAGGGATTCCCGTCGTGGTGATGGAGCCGCTGCTTGGCGGGCGCTTGGTGGCCGGGCTTCCCGAGGGAACCATGCGCGCGTTTGAGAGCGCGGCACCCGGACGAAGCCCTGCTTCATGGGGATTACGCTGGCTCTTCGATCAGCCGCAAGTGACGGTCGTGTTGTCGGGGATGAATTCCACCGAGATGTTGCACGAGAACATCGACACCGCTTCGTCCACCGCGCCTGGCTCGATGACCGAGCGCGAGCATGCTGCCATCCGAGAGGCCAAAGCAGCATTCGAGGAAAGCTTCAAAGTTCCGTGCACGGGCTGCAACTACTGCATGCCCTGCCCCCAAGGCATCAGCATCCCCTCGCTTTTCGCGGCCTATAACGAGAGCTTCTCGCTCGGGTGGCGTACGGGCTTCTTCCATTACATGATGAGCGTGGGTATAACGAGCGGCGCACCGCGTCTGGCCACGAATTGCATCGGGTGCGGCGCGTGCGTGAAGAAGTGCCCGCAGCATATCGAGATACCTGAGCGGATGGCCGACGTTGCCCGCCGCCTGCAACCACCTGGAGTGAAGACGGCTGTCAAAATTGCTGGCCCCATTCTGTCGCGGTGGTGAAACGGCTGCATGAACAGGAGGCGGGTCAGGTGCTCATATCTGAACCCGCCCTCATATCACATTAGATTCCCAGCATCTCGCTGTATACGGCGAGCGCGCCGTCGGTCTCGTGGGCAAGCACGCGCTTTGCCAGGACTTTGCCCAGCTGCACGCCTTCCTGGTCGAAGCTGTTGAGATTCCAGAGGAAGCCCTGGAACATGATCTTGTTCTCGAAATGAGCGAGGAGTGCGCCCATGGATTCCGGGGTGAGCCTATCGCCGATGATGATGCTCGACGGCCGTCCGCCATCGAACTTCTTGTTCAGGTCATCGTCGTCCTTGCCGCAGGCGAAGGCGACGATCTGCGCAGCTACGTTGGCGCCCAGCTTCTGTTGGCTGTAGCTGCCTTCGATCAAGACGTCCGTCTTGCCCTGGTTCTCCCTGAACCCGACGAACTGCAGGGGCACGATGTCCTTGCCCTGGTGAAGCAGCTGATAGAACGAGTGCTGGCCATTGGTCCCAGGCTCGCCGAACAGCACCGGCCCGGTGGGATAGTCCACCGGTTCGCCGAAGCGGTTGACGGACTTGCCATTGGATTCCATGTCCGCCTGCTGCAGATGGGCCGGGAAGCGAGACAGCGCTTGGGAGTAGGGAAGGACCGCTGTGCTTTCGTACCCTAGGATGTTCCGCTCGTACACCCCGATGAGGGCATCCAGCATCGCTGGGTTTTCCAGCGGGCTGGCGTCAGCGGAAAGCCTGTCCGTTTCGGCTGCGCCGGCGAGGAACTGCGCAAAGACTTCGGGGCCGAAGGCCAAGGACAAAACCGCTCCGCCCACTGCTGAGGTGGAGGAGTAGCGGCCGCCGATGTGATCGTCCATGAAGAACGCTTCCAAGTAGCCGCTGTCCTGAGCAAGGGGCGAAGTCTGGCTGGTGACGGCAACCATGTGATCGGCCGGATCGAGGCCCGCCTTGGCCAGGGCGTCTTTGACGAACGCCTCGTTGGTCAGCGTCTCGAGCGTGGTGCCGGACTTCGAGACGAGGATGAAGAGGGAGTGCGCCACATCGATGGTGCTCAGCACGTTCACGGCATCGTCTGGGTCGACGTTGCTGATGAAGCGTGCTTCCATCTTCAGGGTGCCTTCGGCGCGAGCCCAGTTCTCAAGTGCCAGATACACAGCTCTTGGGCCCAAATCGCTTCCGCCGATGCCGATCTGCACGACGGTCGTGAAAGCCTCGCCAGCTGCGTTGGCTATCTCACCGTCATGCACTTTTCGCGCGAAGTCGGCGATCCGCTCCTGCTGTTCGACGTAGAACGCGCGCTTGTCGACTCCATCCGCCACAACGGCATCGCCCAGTTGTCCTCGGGTCAGGTGATGCAAAACCAGGCGCTTTTCGCCGGTGTTGACCATGGCGCCGTTGTACAGCTCGGCGAACTTATCAGCCAGTTGCGCTTCGGTCGCCAGGCTTGCCAGCTTCTTCAAAAGCTCATCGTTCACCTGTTTGGCGCCATAGTTGTACGAAAGTCCGCATGCCATGGGCAGGGAGTAATCCCGCACCCGTTGCGCGCCTTCCTCGCCTGCCAAAACCGCGCGCAAGTCTACGCGCGTGGAATCGGCCACGAGCTCCCGATATGAATCCAACTGATCGAGGTTTTTCCAGTCTGCCATTCTTACTCCCTTTTTAAACGTGCTCGCTGAAGCGTGATGAAACAACGGGGACGAAGGCCGTTGTCTCATCGCGCTAAGTGGGACAACTGTCTTACTCCCCGTCATCCCAGGGTGCTATTTTTTTTAATTCTTCTATCAAGAGGTTGCGAAGGACTTGGGTGTCGCACTTGCCCTTGAGCTGTTTCATGCAGGCGCCAAACAGGGGGTTCAGGGCCTTTTCGCGACCATCTCGATACGCCTGCGCCGTCTCCGGGTCCGCAGCGATGACGGCAGCAACTACAGCTTCCAAGGCTCCGGTGTCCGACGAGTTCAGAAGTCCTTCTGCCTCGGCGAAGGCGGCCATATCCTCGGGAATGCTTTCGCCTTGCGCATCCAGGTCGAATAAGGTTTCAAGCAGACGCTTGCCGTTGGCGTTGCTCACTTTGCCGTCACCCACCAAGCCGATGAGCTGTCCCAGTGCGCTACCCGGCACAGGCAGCTCATCCGAAGTCATGCCTCGCTTGTTGAGGACGCCTGCGCAGTTGGTGATGATCCAGTTGGCGGCTTCCTTGGGGGCGGCACCAGCGGTCATGGCCCCTTCGAAGCAATCGCAGAATGCGCGGCTCTGAGTGAGCATGTCGGCATCGTAGTCGGAGAGGCCAACGCTTTCCACGTAGTGCTCCCGCTTCACCTCGGGGAGTTCCGGCAGGCTTGCATGAATGTTGTCGTACCACTCGTCGTCGATAACGATGGGCATGATGTTGGGGTCTGGGAAGTACCGGTAGTCGCCAGCCGTTTCCTTGTTTCGCATGGCGAAGGACTTCCCAGCATCGTCGTTCCAGCCACGAGTTTCTTGCACCAGCTCCTCGGTGCCGTTTTCGATGGCATCGATGTGGCGAGCTGTCTCATACTCGATGGCTCGCCTGATGGCGGCAATCGAGGCCATGTTCTTCATTTCCGTACGCACGCCCAGCTCGGTGCTGCCCGCCGGTCGCACCGACAGGTTCACATCGGCGCGCATCGTGCCCTTTTCCATGCGAGCGCCCGACACCTTTGCGAACCGCAGCAAGCTGCGCAGGCGCTCGAGGTATGCCACGACCTCATCGGCACTGCGCAGGTCCGGTTGGCTCACGATTTCGATCAGCGGCACGCTGGTGCGGTTGAAGTCCACCAGCGAGGTGTACGACCAGTTATCGTGGACCAGTTTGCCGGCGTCTTCTTCCATATGGATCTGCTTGACGCGGATGTCTTTGGGGCCATCTTCGGTCTGGATGGTCACATAGCCATTCACGGCGATGGGCGCAAACCACTGGGTGGTCTGATAAGAAGCGGGCAGGTCGGGGTAGTAGTAGCTCTTCTTGTCAAAGGTGGTCGTGCGGTTGATGTGGCAGTTGAGCATCATTCCCGCCGTCATGCCCAAATTGATGACCTGGCGATTTGCGACGGGAAGCATGCCGGGCATGCCGCAGCAGGCGGGGCACACGTGGGTGTTGGGCTCGGCGTCGCTGCCGTTCGTGCAGGAGCAGAAGATCTTGGACTTGGTGGCCAGCTCGACGTGAACCTCAAGGCCAATGACGGTTTCGTAAGCGGTCATGGTTAGGCCTCCTTTCCAGCGCAGTTGGCAGGCGAGAGGATATTGGCCATGCGCAACAAGGCGGCATCCGAAAATGCCGGGCCTACCAATTGCACGCCGCCTGCAGCAAGGGCCGGCAGACCGGTAATTGCAGCAGGAGCGGTGAAACGGTTTTCCTCGAACGCGAGATACGGGTTCGCCTCTGCGTCGGCGAGGCTGTACGAACGCTTGGAGCAAGCGGGGAGGAGAACTGCAGTTTGCCCGGAACCTTCGTTTGCAAACTCGTTCGCAAACGCCTCGGACATCAGACGGCGGATTCGCAAAGCCTTGTCGTAGCAGCGCTCGTAGTTGTCCGTGGCAAGCACTTCAGACCCGTAGAGGACGGCAGTCTTGGTGAGGATGCCGAAGGCTTCCGTGCGAGACTTGGTGTAAAGCTCGCCGATAGTCGTGTATTTCTGCGTGTGGTAGCCGTATTTCATGCCCTCGAAGCGGTTCTCGTTATTGCAGAGTTCCGCGCACATGAGGATGTTCCAGGCCAGGTTGCCGACAGCGAAAAGCGCATCGGTTTCCGCCGTGGTGTCCGAGACGGCAATGCCTTGCGCGTTCAGGTTGTTGATGACGGCATCGATGAGTTGTTTGGTGTCTGCATCGGCGGTGTCCAACAGCCCGCGCGCCACTTTCACGTGTGTGATGGGGGAGGCGAAAGCCTCGCCTGCTGTGGCTGCTTCTGCAGAACCGCCGGAGGTTATACGTGCGCATTCGCTCGCGGGAAGGGATGTGCCATCCGAGTCGTCATGGCCGGCAAGCACGTCGAGAACCTGCTGTGCGACATCTGCCGAGCTGGCGGTGATGTCGATGGTTTCGCCGGAACAGGCCACCGCGATGGTGCCAAATCGAGATACGCAGCCATACGTTGGTTTCAGGTGAACTTGGTCGGAGAGCGCCGCTGCACGGGCTTGGGCACCGTTCACGTCCAGTCCCACCACAGCATCCACAGCCGCATCTGCGAGCAGCTTGGAAGCGGCGGTGGTGAGGTTTCCATCCGCATCGAGCACGGGACCGAAATAGGAGGTCTCGCCGAGGAAGTCGAAACCGAATTCGCCGATGTTCACTTTGCCGGCAACATGATGGCCTGCTTCCCGCAAGCGCTCGTCGACTCGCGCGGCGAACAGGCTCTTGAATCCAGCCAACATCTTCGATCCGGCGGAGGTGGGCATGTCTTGGGTCAGAACCAGGTCGTCAAGACCGATGGTGAACTGGTCCGCTCCAGCTTTCTCGCTTGGGTTTTCAGCGATGAACAAGGTGGTTTCACTCATGATGCCCTCCTTACTGCAAGATTTGGGGCACTTGCCAGTAGCCATCCATGGACTCTGGCGCCTGAGCCAACAGATCTTCGCGAGAGAACGGCTGCGAAGCGACATCTTCCCGCATCACGTTTACCATAGGCCGCACGTGAACCATGCGCTCCACGTTTTCGGTGTCGATTTTGGCCAACGCCTCCCAGTCCGCCTCGCGTGCGGCAAAGAAGGCCAGCATTTCGTCTTGTTCTTGGGGGGTTAAGGACAGCTGGTTCAAATGCTCCAGGTCCAAAAGCGTCTCACGGTCCACGGTCGCTCCTTTGTGCGTGAATTCGAATCCCGTTAATCTTATTGTAATAGAAGAAGTCGGGCGCGCCTTCCTCGGCGTGTTTCCGATAAGGGGTTTTCTCCTTCAGCGTACGGGATGGAATCGCCCGGAACCGTCTGCGTCAATCTTCTCCTGCTGTTGTGCCGCTTGGCCGGTCGTTGACGTTCTCGAAGACCTCTTGCGTGTAATCGGGGCTGCCGTCTTGCTCTGCGCGATGCAACAACACGCGCCACAACGCATAGAGCGCCAACCAGCATGCGACGACGACCACGACGAGCGGCACGATGTAGTCCGCGCTGCCGAACAGCTCGGCAACTGCGACGAGGGGCGAACCGCCCGGGGGCGCGTTGAGGAACATGAAGTTCGTGTCGAACGCCTTGTTGAACGCATAGGCCGCTGGCGCGTACAAGCCGAAGAGCACAAGCGGCATCCATATGTGCTTGACGGACGGCTCGTAGTCGCGCCCCGTGATGACCATGGCTGTGAACGCGACGATTAGGGTGTGCTCGGTGAACCCGCACACCGAAGGCCATGTGAACGGCGGGCAGTACGACCAGCTCGGGAAGAGGAGTGCGGCCAGCGCCCCGAAGATCCCCATCGTGGCGAGCGACTCGCCGCAGAGCCGGTTCGGCTTCAGCGCGTATACGAGCATGAGGAGCTCGCAGATGTTGCACGAGTGCAAGGGCCACCAATTCGGGTCGAAGACGCCCGCGAGGTACATCATCACGTCGCGCGAAGCGAGCATGGCGAGCGGAATGGCGGCGATGACCAGCTGCATGGTGCGACGTGGGCTTCCCCATGCGGTGCCGCTCGGCAGGCGCCGGTACGCAGCGCACAGGACGCCGATCAGGACCACCGAACACGCGAGGTGGCCGAGGTGCGCAGGACCGAAGTAGTCAAAGCCCGCCCCGCTGTCGTACATGAGCGGCTCTGCCGTGAAAAATGTTATCTCACTTGAATCGAGTGCCATATCCCCAGTTCATGTAGATGCACCAGCCCCAACTGGAACGGCTCCATCATCGTGGCCGTAAGGCTCACGTGCGCATCGCTTTCGGGCATGTCGAACTCGCAACGATAGGCAATTGTACCCAAATCATGCAGCATGGCTGCCCCCGTATGCTGCTTTCCAGTTAAAGCAAACCCGTTTCCCATTGTAGCTCTCGCGGCCTATGTGCGAGAAGACAAGCGGGGGGCGCAGGGGACCGCCCCCTGTTCATCCTGAACGCCAACCCGCCCCCCGTTCACGCTGCGCGCAATTGATCATTGCGTGACAACGCCGCGTTTCGCTTTTACGCTGTTTTCGTACAGCAAATGAAAGGAGATACCATGGGAGTTGGTGAAGCGATTCAAAGCGCGCGCAAGAAAGCGGGCCTCACGCAAGAGCAGCTTGCTGCGAAGGTGTATGTAACGCGGCAGGCAGTCAGCCGATGGGAAACGGGCGAGAGCGAACCTGGCATTGATATGCGAAAGCTCCTGGCAAGTGTGCTGGATGCCCCAATCAGGGAATTGCTCGATCTGCCCGATGCTCCTGCATGCCAATGCTGTGGAACTCCGTTCGATGTGCCCAACATGCCGTTCGGAACCAATGCGGATGGAACCGAGAATCCCGATTATTGTGGTTGGTGCTATCAAAACGGCGAATTTACCAGCGGAGGTCTCGACGAGATCATCGAGCACAATGTCCCGTATCTCATGCAAGCTACGGGTTACTCGGCTGAGGAGGCGGTCTCGTTCATGGGGGCAGTGCTGCCCACGCTCAAACGGTGGTCGACTGTGGAGAACAACAACGTCGCCGCCAACCTGAAAAAGAGCGCCTTTTACGTTTGCCCCAGTTGCGGCAACATCATTTGGTCGACAGGCGAGGCGGCGGTCACCTGTTGTGGCAACGTGCTCAACCCGCTCGAGGCCAAGAAGAACGCAGGCATCCTCGATGCTGCTGTGGAAGTAGCTGACGGTTGCCAGCGCGTGAGCGTCGCCCATCCCATGAGCAAGCAGGATCACCTGTTGTTCATCGCATCTGTCGGCGATGACCTTGTCCGCATCAAGCGACTCTATCCCGAACAAGAAGCGCGTGCCGAGTTTCCCCTGCAGGGGCCGAGCAAGGTGTACGCGTTCGGGATCAGTTGCGGCTTGGTCGAGCTTTAAAAATGTGAACAGGGGACGGGTGACACAGAGGTACCAGGTACCGATGTGCCACCCGTCCCCGTTCATCCAGCGTGTTAGTTACAGCTCCTTTATCAGCTTTGCAGGTACGCCGCCGACGACTGTGTTAGGTGCGACGTCTTTCGTCACAACCGCTCCTGCCGCTATGACCGCGCCATCGCCGATGGTCACGCCGGGAAGGACTGTGACATTTGCGCCCATCCACACGTCGTTGCCGATGTGCACCGGCGCGGGCAGCAGGTTTGCTCGTTGGGCGGGGTCCATGTTGTGGTTGAGCGTTGCAATCACTGCGTTGTGCCCGATGAGCGCGCGGTCGCCGATGTAGATGCCGCCCTGGTCTTGGAATCGGCATCCAGCATTGATGAACACGCCTTCACCCACGTGGGTGTTGAGTCCGCAATCAGTCGTAAACGGAGGGAACAGCCCCACGCCTTCGGGGAGCTCGCATCTCCAGAGCTCCTCGAGCCGTGCTCTCGTGTCCGACAAGTTGTTGAATTGCGCATTCATGCGCGACGTGATGCGCATTGCGCGCTCCGATGCAGCTGTCATGAGGCGGTGCATGTCCGACCCGGCGATGACCTCCTCGCCGCTGTTCATGTATGCAACGAAACGTTCGATTTCGTCTTGGGTCATCTCGGGACTGTCTTCGTAGTTGCTCTTGCCCATGGTGCCTCCTGTGAATTCGATATGCCATTGGGGACAGGCCAAATGTCTCGTATATGAATTGTCAACGTTTACTAAAAACAAACGAGACATTTGGCCTGTCCCCAATGGAACACCGTGCTATGCCAATGAGAGCGTTATCTCTATGGCATCGCCTCCGAACACTTCGCGCAACGCATCAGAAGACGCGTCCTCAATTCTTCCGAGTGGAGTATAAGCCCAGCTGTTCGAGCCCGTGAAGATTGTGATTTGGTTGCCCTGGTACAGCATGACGTCCCCTGGCGAGGTTGTGATCTGCTCGTCGCTTTCTGGGAGGGCCCACGGAAGAGGGCCAACCTGCTCGAACCCGCCGTATGGATGCAAGCTCACCGTGATCGGCCCCGTCTGCAGTTGCTCTGCAAGGGCGCGCGCGGCGTTGGTGTCGGCGAACTGCGCTTCAAACTGCTTGCCGTTCGCGCTTATGACGAATGATTCAGCTGCTTTCACGCTTTCGGTCGAATCATTGGTAGCTGCTGTCATCGACATCACGTCCGCCGCATCCGTAGATTCGGCGGACGTGCTAGACGCAGATGTTGAGGTGGCGCTTTTAGACGAAACGTCGACAGAAGGTGATGCTTGCCCTTGAGCACACCCGACAAGCAACAGCATTGCGACGAGTGTGGCTATTGCAACCAGTTTTTTCATCGTTAGCGACCTTCCTCGAACACTTATTTCAGATTCTCGCTGAAGAACGATTCAAGCTTGTCGAAGGGGATGGCTTCGAAGTTGTCGTACAGATCGACGTGGCTCGCACCGGGGATGATCATGAGCTCCTTGTTGTCGCCGTTTAGCAGTTCGAAGGCACCTTCGCTGAAATAACGCGAGTGGGCTTTCTCGCCGTGCACGAGTAGCACGGGGGCGTCGATCTCGCCGGCCATGGACAGAATGGGTTGGTTGAGGAGCGAAATCGTGCCCGTCACGTTCCAGCCATCGTTGGAGTTGCCCGAGCGCTCGTGATAACCGCGCGGGGTCTTGTAGTAGGCGTAGTAGTCCTTCACGAAGTAGGGCGCATCTTCGGGCAGCGGGTCCACGACGCCGCCGGCACGCTCATAGGTGCCCGCCGCGTAATCAGCCGTGCGCTGGGCAGCCCATGCGGCGCGTTGCTCGTCGCGAGATTCCTTGCTGTCGGTGCTGCCGAAGTAACCCTCGCGGGCAACACGCGACATGTCGTACATGGTCATGGCCGCGGTGGCTTTAATGCGTGGGTCGAGTGCGGCAGCGTTCACGGCCATGCCACCCCAGCCGCAGATGCCGATGATGCCAATCGCATCGGGGTTTACGTCGTCACGGCAGCTCAAATAGTCGACAGCTGCACAAAAATCTTCAGTGTTGATATCGGGACTTGCCATGCGGCGCGGCTCACCACCCGACTCGCCGGTGAACGACGGGTCGAATGCGATGGCCAGGAATCCGCGCGCTGCCATCTCCTGGGCGTACAGACCGCTCGATTGTTCCTTGCATGCACCGAACGGACCGCTTACGGCGATAGCCGCTAGCTTGCCTTCGGCATTTTTCGGCTTGTAGAGATCCGCCGCCAGCGTAATGCCATAGCGGTTTACGAACGTCACTTTCGAGTGGTCGACACGTTCATCGCGGGGGAACACCTTGTCCCATTCTTCCACGAGATACAGGTCTTCGGTCTTCATCATGTTGTGTCTCCTTAGGGATCGGTTGCCATTGGTTCATTTTGAGGTATGATGGTACCGTAAAAGCTAAACCTAACTTTAGGTCAAGTGTTGATTTCGAGGAGCAAGAATGACGTACAGCATTGGTCAAGTCGCCGAGATGTTTGATTTACCCATATCCACGCTGCGGTATTACGACAAGGAAGGGTTGTTTCCCTCGCTCGAGCGCAAGTCGGGCATTCGAAAGTTCAGCGAGGTCGAGATCGATGCTTTGCGTGTCATCGAGTGCTTGAAAGGCTCTGGACTCGAGATCAAAGACATCAAGCAGTTCATGGATTGGTGTACTCAGGGACCCGAGACGTACGTCCAGCGCAAGGAACTCTTCGAACGACGCCTCGATGCGCTGGAAGAAGAGATGACGCGGCTATCGCGCATGCGCGACATGCTCAAGTACAAATGCTGGTACTACGACACCGCGCTCGCCGATGGTGGCGAAGAGCGCATTCAGGCCATGCTGCCCGACAGCTTGCCGCCTGACGTGCAAAAACTCTACGACTCGGGTTTCCGCTCTTAAAATGGCTTGGCCGGGTGCATAAGCAGCGTCTTCGGCAATGATGCTTTCCGCTTCGATTTCGCTTGTTGCGGGCTCGCTGGCAATGGCGCTCTGGGTGAAAAACGTCCCGCCTGGCAGTATGATGGCGCAGCTGAGCGCAGCTGCCAGCAGCATGCGTAGACGTTTCTTCATCGGCGGGCCTTCCTATTGCGGAACAGAGAAGCTCCAGTTTCCGTACTTCGAGCACTATGCATTTTAACTCGATGCGAGCATGAAGCTCCTTATGGTATGGTAGTGCCTTCGTCGACGGCGAATGGAACGGCGCAGGTACCAGCGGCAGCTGAGTTAACTTGCACGTAATTTCGAGATGAGCGAGAAACCCATCAACAGCAGGAGCAAAGACCCTATTCCGCCGGAAATGGCTTCCGTGGTCATGACGAGCTGTGGGGTGGCAAGGTCGGCATACGTTCCGAACATCTGCATTTCCAAAATGAGCAGGGCGCCTATTGAGCCCGCAATCGAAACCCGCAGCAGCGTCTGTTGCCGCAAATCGCCCTTTCTCGTCTTCGTGGCGATAACGATGGCCACGATTGCGTTGTAGAACGTGAATGCTGCCAGAGCAATTATGGCGAACTCGGGCAGAACGTCGTTATGCCTTTCGACAATGCACAGGTACATGATGACTGCGACGATTGCCGCTAGGGCTACGAGCGTCACGCCGCATACAGTTGCAACAACCCTCCATGACAGCCTGCCACTGTTTCCCGTGCTGGCAGCGACAAGCGAATTCATAACCACGAGCGCAACGAAATATACTGTCATGGCCCCAGACCACAGAGAGTGGTTCATGAGCCACATTACCCCGTTGAACAAGGCCAATGCAAGGGTTCCAAATGCGGCCGCGCATAGCGTAACCAGCTGCGAAAAAGACGGATCGTGAAGAAACCTGTCCACAAACCCGATGCTCAACACGCGCTGGGCAAGTGTTTCTTTTCCGTCTTCGCTCTTCATGTGGCTCCCTATGTGCGGAACGATGGCTCCTCAATGCGTTGGGTCGGGGTTAATTGTATGTCAATTTACTATTAATTCCAGAAACAATGCGAACTAGATCATCCTCGTGCGAACGCAGTAAATCGTAGAGGTTTACATGGAGACCGCGATAGTCGGGGCAAGCACGCTCGAGTACGGCGATGCAGCTCCCTGTATCGAATTGCACGATCCAGCGCGTTTCCTCGAGTAGTTGCTCGAGCCACGCCTCGACATAATCCAGGCCCATAAGCTGCGGATCTACGGGCTCGCTTAGCTGATAGTCAATGTCGCAGGGCACCACATGCGCTGCGAAGCGTGTGTCGTAGAGCATCTTCAAGTCACCCAAGCTCGCCAGCGTGTCGCGCAAGGCGACGTTGCGAATGGGAGGCATGATGGCTACTATCCTGCGCCACACATCGAGCGCCATGTCCATTTGCGCGTCAAGCACGTCGAGGCCCGAGTGCCATAGGGCAATGGGATCGTCGACGTCGAGCACGCTGGCCGCCTCGTCTGCTGTTGCGCTCGCGATGCCCAGCACGTATACGACCGACGTCGCGAGCTCCTGGGCCTCGCAGTTGGAAATCGAGGACGATTCGCCCATGCAGTAAATATTTGCTACGTGCGTCACCAGCCGGGCGAAGTTCTCCGGGCTTCGTGCTGGGCTCGAGTTCGGCATGCTAATCGTCCCAGTCATCCGACCACCCTTCGCCGTCCCAACCGGCAACGTGCTCGTCATAGTCCCACTCGACGGGGTCGATGGCGTAGATGCGTCCTTCATCGTCGACGATGCGATACGCGCCCTTCTCCTCAGCATTCCGAGCCTGGCGATATTCCTTTGAGAAGGCCATCATCTCTTCTTTTGGCAACGCCGACACTTCTGTAAAGTTGCCCTCGTAGGTGTCGAAGCAGCCCCGTAGCGCTTCGACGATTTCGGCATCCGGAATGTCAATGGACAGGTCGTTTCGCAGTGCGTAGAAAGCTTCTTGCAGCTCGGTGAGCACATCGACAACGTTGTCCTGCATGAGAAACGGAGAGCTGGCGACCGCTTCGGCGATGGCCCCTATGACAGGAGGTCCGAACTCCACTCGCTTGGCTTCCGCCAGCAGCTTGGCTCGTTGCTTCGCAAGCATCAACGCGTTCTCCCGCGTGATTGAAAGTCCTGCCATGGCAAGATTGTCGTTGACTGCAGAAAGTCCCGATTCATCTTCTTTCCCTGGCATGAGAAACGTCATGGCTCCATCCATATGCACCACCCCTTTGGAAATTGCGGACAATGCCTAATACCGCGAAAAGACGAGCAGTTCAAGACTGCAAATCAAGAGGCATGCATGGTAATGTGGCGATTAATGTACGGGGTGTGGACCCCTCGCGAACGACCATCGAAGTTCTAGGGAGGAGTCATGAAACGAGTATCCGCAATTCGCCGGCTTTGAAGCGTGTTTTTATGGGGCGGTTGGCGACTTGAACACGTGCATCGATTGTTTCGATACTGTGGTAAAGGAACAGCAGGGTGATGTTACCGTCTACACGGTCACGCTCGATCCTGAGAAATACATGGCATCTGATGAGATTCTGACCATGATGAAAGATGCCGGTGACCCGGTTTTGTCGGCCGTCTTCACGTTCGGCATCGACAAAGATGGCCGCCTTGTGTCGCTCAACAGGGTTGTTGACTACAATGTTTCTTCCATTGACGTCACCCACACCCTCTCTGATTTTGACAGCACTGTCATTGGCCCCATGCCCGAAGCCGATAAAACGTACGAGGAAATGGAATCTGACATCAACGTCAAGTTCGATCAGCTCGCTGCTGAACTCGACATGACCGATGAATATCAAGAAACCGGTGGCTCGCAAAACGAAGTCCGGTAACCAAGGCTCGCCCCATCTACACAAGATGGGGCGAGTTTCAGCAGATCGCACATTGTGCATGCTGCCCAAAACGATGAAAGCGCCATCCGTTGGCGAGGAGTTCCAGGTTCTGCCCAGGTATGTCAGAGTGCGTCTTTGGGGCAGTTCTTCACACACTCAAGACACAGGATGCATTCCGTGCCGTTCTCGCGCTTGCGCGAGTCATCGAGCATGTCGACGTTCATCGGGCAGGTTTTCCGACATTTCCCGCACGAGATGCACTTACTGTGATCGCACTTGATGCGCACGAGTGAGAAGTAGCTCATCGGCTTCAGGAACACTGTGATGGGGCACACATACTTGCAGAAGGCGCGATTGTCCTTGAAGGCATAGGCCATCGCGATCCCAATTGAGTAGTAAGCGACGTTTCCCACAATGAACGCCCAGAACATGATCCGCTCGATGCTGCCCACGTGTGCGAGGAAAAGAGCGGCAACGAACGCAAGCGAGGCGGCGAATGCGACGTAGCGGATCCAACCGATCTTTTTCCGCGGCTCCTGTGGCATCTTGTAGGGCAGGAAGTCGAGCACCATGGCCGTCCAGCATGCATAACCACACCAACCACGTCCAAAAACGAGTGGGCCGAAGATCTTCGCTACGGCGTAGTGGATGGTCGCCGCTTCGAACACGCCGGTGAATAGATAGTACCAGAAACCCTCAATCTGCATGTTCTCGCCGCAGATGAGTCCGAGGTAGACGAGCATGTACAGCCCGACGAGCAGCTGCGTGACGCGTCGGGCATGAGGACTTTTCTTGGTGAAGAGAAAAATGCCCAGCGCTACCGCCGCACCGATGTAGCTGAAATTGAAAAGGTAGAAGATGTTGTCCTTGGCGAGCCACAGCGCAGCGGCAACAGCTTCGAATACCAAGAACGTCACAATTGGAAGCCAACGGCTCCTAAAGCTGTTCATGTTCTTCAAACACCAGCTAACTATCCCAGAAAGACTCCGATTGCCCGCCAAAGCGAGTGGCAGGAATTTAATTATCAGGCATTATTCGCGACTATTGTCCCACGTTTTGCACATGACCAAATCGGTTTCGATTAACGCCATGGGGCTCGCTAGCTGAAGCTCCATAGCACATGGGGCGGTAAAGGCTGCAACCGCAGATTAGCTCATCGTTTCATGGGGGTTCAAATCCGTTCAGCCTTGTGCGAGAATGCAATAGTTAGCCATGTATAACTTATTGAGGAGATCGCACATGTTAGGCAAAGACTTCGATGGGGTAGCGGACACGCTCTACATCCCGCTGGCCGCGCGCGTGTACGTGTCGAAGAGGTTTCCCGAGTACTTCTTCGACCCCAAGTCGCTCGAGCTGGAATCCGCCATCCCAGGTGAGAGCATCCAGGCAGGCTCCAACGAGTACACGATGATCGCATCGGCTGCGCGCTACCACAATCTCGACGAGATGACGCGTGCCTATATTACCGTGCACCCTTCTTGCAACATCGTGAACGTGGGTTGCGGTCTGGAGACCATGTTCTGGCGAGTGGGGCCCGACGCCCCCGATGCGCGGTTCTTCGAGATAGACCTTCCCGAGGTCATCGAGGTGCGCCATCGCATCCTCGGCGCGCCCGAGCGCGACGAGCTCATAGCGGGCGACGCGTTCGACCTCTCCTGGGCGGACGGCATCGATAACTCGCTGCCCACGCTCATCATCGTCTCGGGTGTGTTCCAATACTTCCACAACGCCGACGTGCTCGGCTTCATCGCGGATGCCAAGAAGGCCTTCGCCGACGCGGAACTCATTTTCGACGCCACTAACACCAAGGGGCTCGAATACGTAAACAAGTACGTGAAGAAGACGGGCAACGCATCGGCCCTCATGTACTGCGCCATTGACGACCCAGCAGCGTTTGCGCGCGAGGCGGACTGCGAACTTCTCGAGGTGCGGCCCTTCTACACCGCGGCACGCCGCATTCTCAAGGGGAAGGTCAACCTGTACTCCAAGATAGCCATGGCCGTCGCCGATCGCACCGGTCGCGCGTTCTTGCTGCACATGAAACTCTAGATCAAGCGAACGGAGGAACACGTGAAGAGCGATGCAGAATACAAAGAGCTGTCGATAAGGGAGTTCACGAAGGCGGCCGAGGTGTACGACAGCAATCACGCCGGGATCTATGAGATGTGCAAGGACGACTACCCACCCATCCTCGCCGAACTGCGCAAGGACGGCTTCGATGACCTCCTCGACGTAGGTTGCGGAACAGGTCCGATGATTGAGTTGCTTGCTGCCGAAATACCGGGCAAGCGCTACATAGGGCTGGACCTGACGCCTCGGATGATCGAGGTCGCGAATGCAAAAGGCATTGATGGAGCGCGTTTCGTCGTGGGCGATGCCGAGGACTTGCCGTTCGACGACGCAAGCTTCGACGCCGTCATCTGCGCGAACAGCTTCCACCACTACCCGAATCCGCAAGCCTTCTTCGACGGAGTCGCGCGTGTGCTGCGCCCCGGCGGCAAGCTGGTCCTACGCGACTACACGGCCGCGGCGCCCGTCCTGTGGCTCATGAACCACACGGAGATGCCCCTGGCAAACCTGATCGGACACGGAGATGTCGGTGCATATTCTTTGGATGAGGTGTGAGACTTTTGCCTGAAATCCAATCTTCATGTGGAAAAACTGGAGCGCGGAAAGAAATTCCGGCTGCATCTGGTGGCAAGGAAGAAATAGACATGAATCATGAAACAGAAGGCAATCGGAAGGCTGTCGTACATATCGATACTGCTTTTTAAGCCGAAAACTATTGAAAAAAATGGCTGGTTAAGGTATAGTAAATGCAGTTAGCGAAGTCTAACCATAGAGTGTACTTTTCACTGAGCGGGATTCGATTGATTTCGGCCCCGCTCTGTTCTGTTAAAGAGGAGTGAAGCCGTCATGAGCCTTGCATCCCGGATGCTGATCCAACTCCTGCAGATTTCCGGCATAAAGAAAAAGCTGGCAAAAGGATCACAGAAAACATTTGAAGAGGCCGTTTCCTATAACAGAAAGCATCCTTTTGTGA
>JAZLCO010000038.1:0-12030 GCA_045614225.1 Eggerthellaceae bacterium
CATCGAGGAGAGGCTCGGTAAGGCGGCGTGACGCGCATGGTGTAGAATGCAACCGGTTCCGGGTGATGCTGCGTTCGCTCGGGCGGGCTGAAGCCCGCGCCTCGCAAACGCAGTCGTGACACCAACAATCGGCACACTACCCCGTTTTTTGCTAAATCTGTTACATTTTGTCAAATCCGAGGCCGATTTTTGCCCAAACTCAGTTTTCTTAGTTTGTTTGCGTCTGATTTACCACTTATTGACCCCATAGCTGGTCGATTAAGCACGCGCTCAGCGAGATGATTTGCCGAACGCTCAGTAAAGAACGAATAATACGAGGTACCCGTACGCCTTCGCCAATGCTTGAACCCAGGAAAGTTGAGCCATATGACCGACGGTAAGCCGATGGTAGGTAAATACATCGGACCGAGGATGAGCGACTGAATCGTATGGCCGTATTCATGAACGAGCAGCGACTCGTCGACGGATTGTTCGGCTTCCAGCGCATTGTCTGACCCGTTCATGAAAACGAAAGGCCCCGATGACAGCGCTTTGTGCGAATTCCACGTCGTGACGATTGCTCCATGGTAGCGGAAGTGGGGTCGGCCGCGATGCGCTAGCAGTACAGCAAGTCCGACGAGAGTCTGCGGAAAGCCCCAAATGGTTTGGGCGATGACGTAGGCTGAATCACGCATGTCCTATCTTTCTTTTCCAGCCTCATTCGATGGTGGATGTTCGTTTCCGAGAAGGTAATATACAAGGCTATGAACCTTCAGCTTGAACATGTTTCCAAATCGTTTGGCGCACGCCTGCATATCGAAAAGGGGTGCGCTTTCCTCGTTTTGGGGAATGAAAGAGATATGAGCGTTGAATAGCTTGTCGGGATGGGGCTGCTATCCATGCGTACAATAAATAGCACAACGAATTCGGCAAAAAGGATGCGCCAATGAACACCGAAGATTGCATTGTGGAAACGTCCGAAAAAACGCAAGTGGATAATGAGATTGTCGGTCAGGCATCGCGCGACGACTTGATGGCAAACGATCCAGCTCGCGATGACCTGCTGATCTTGGTGGACGGCAGGGACCGCGAAATCGGGACCGCCACGAAATTGCAGGCCCACGTGGAGGGGACGCTTCATCGGGCATTTTCGGTCGTGCTTTTGCGCGACGGGGAGGAAGGTCCGGAGTTGTTACTGGCCAAGCGCTCGATGGCGAAATACCATTCGGGGGGTTTGTGGGCCAATTCCTGTTGTTCGCATCCGCGCGTCGGAGAAGAAACCATCGAGGCCGCGTACCGGCGCGTCCGTGAAGAGCTCGGGTGCGATGCGGTTGATTTGCGTGAAATCACGGCATTTGTGTACCGAGCTGAATTCGACAACGGGCTTTGCGAGCATGAGTTCGATCATGTCATAATCGGTCGCTGCAAAGGCGATATCGTGCCCGACCCCGCTGAAGCGAGCGATGTCCGCTGGATTGATTTCGATACGCTCGCATCTGAGCTCATGAGCGAGCCGACCAAGTTCGCAGTGTGGGCGCCAATCGTGTTCACCATGACGATGGCGGCCGTAGAAGAGCGGTAAAGCCATGCGCGCTATCAGGTAAGATACGTAGGCTATGATTCTTCAGCTTGAACATGTTTCCAAATCGTTTGGCGGGCGCACTCTGTTCGCCGACGCGACAATACGTCTCGAGGAATACGACCGCCTTGCGCTCGTCGGCCCTAACGGCGCTGGCAAGACCACGCTGCTGCGCATCATCTCGGGCGAAGAAGACGCCGATTCTGGTCGCATCGTGTTAGCAAAGGATGCGCGCATCGGCTACCTCGAACAGGAGGCTATCGAGATGGGGGAGAATCCCATCTTCGAGGAGGTCCTCTCGTCACAAGTCGAGATTCTCGAGGCCGAGCGACGCCTGAAGAAACTCGAGGCCGAGCTCGGCGCCAATCCGACCGAACAGCAGCTGGCTGCGGCGGGTCGGGCGCGCGACAACTATGAGATTTTGGGTGGTTACACCATTGAGTCGAAGGTTCGCTCGGTGCTGTTCGGCCTTGGGTTCAAGGAGGACGACCTCAATCGCTTGACCAGCGAGTTCTCGGGTGGTTGGCAGATGCGTCTGGCACTGGCAAAGCTGCTTGTGCGCAATCCCGAAGTGCTGCTGCTCGACGAGCCGACCAACCATCTCGATCTCGAGAGCGTGCGCTGGCTCGAAAGTTTCCTGCGCGGCTACACCGGCACGGTTATCGTCGTGTCGCACGACCGCGCCTTCATGGACAACATGGTCGACCGTGTTGCCGAGATCGATAACGGCCAGGTCATCCTCTACAAGGGCAATTACACGGCCTACCTGAAGGCACGCGAACAGCGCATCGAGCAGCTGCGCGCTGAACAAAAGCAGCAGCTCGAGGAGATTGCGCGTCTCGAAGCGTTCGTCGAGAAGTTCCGCTACAAGGCTACGAAAGCCCGCCAAGCGCAAGATCGCGAAAAGAAACTCGAGCGCCTGCGCCAGAACCTGGTGGCCATCCCCGAAGAGCGCAAGACCGTGCACTTCAACTTCCAGCAGCCCGAGCGTACGGGCGACGAGGTGGTGAAGGCGCGCGGCCTCGTGAAGCGTTACGGCGATAACACGGTTTACGACGGACTCGATTTCTCGCTGTACCGCGGCGAGAAGGTGGCGCTCGTCGGCCCTAACGGTTCGGGCAAATCAACCTTGCTCAAGATGATTGCCGGCGCGCTCGAGCCCGATGCGGGCACAATCGAGTATGGCATGCGTGTGTCGAAAACCTACTACGCGCAGCACCAACTTGAGGAACTGAACTCGGGCAACACCGTGTTCGAAGAGCTCGACCGCGTGGCACCCGGTTGGACGATTGCCCAGGTGCGCACGCTGCTCGGAGCATTCCTCTTCAACGGCGACGACGTCGATAAGAAGGTGAGCGTGCTGTCGGGTGGCGAAAAGAGCCGACTTGCGTTGGCGAAGATGCTCGTGGCGCCGCGACCGCTTCTCTGCCTCGACGAGCCGACCAACCATCTGGACATCTCGAGTGCCGACGTGCTCGAGCAGGCGTTGCAGCACTTCGACGGCACGATCCTGCTCATCACCCACGATCGGCATTTGATTCGCAGCATCGCCAATCGCATTGTCGAGGTCAAGCCCGGCAAGGTCACCGACTTCGCAGGCGATTACGATTACTACCTGTTCAAGACTGGGCAGGTCGACGAGGACCGCTCGACAGTCGATGAATCCAAGGCCGCGGGCAAGGGCAAGTCGGGCACGCTGGGCCAGCATTCCCAAGCGACTTCCAGCGTTACACACGCGGGGAAAAGCGCCAAGGCAGACAGCAAGTCGACCGACACGAAGGTGACGGTGCGCCGTCATCGCGGAGAGAAGCAACCGGCCTCTGAGCTGAAGCCGCTGACAGCCGAAAAGGGCTCGGCTCCAAAAACCAAGGAACAGAAGCGCCGCGAGGCAGAAGCCCGAAACCGCGCCTACGCTGCGCTCAAGAACCACCGCAAGCGCATCGAAGAGCTCGACAAACAGCTCGAGCGCGATAATGCGCGCATGCAAGAGGTGTTGGCGCTGCTCGCAGACCCCGACTTCTACACCCGCGAGGAGAATACGTCCGACATCATTGCCGAGCATGCGAAGCTCAAGCAGCGTATCGAAAAAACCGAGGAAGAGTGGCTCCTCCTGAACGAGGAGCTCGAGGAAGAAATGGCACGGCAGCAAGCCAATGCTTAACGTTGTCCTCATAGAGCCCGAGATTCCGCAGAACACGGGCAACATCGCCCGGACTTGCGCATGCACGGGCGCGTGTTTGCACCTCGTCGAGCCGATGGGTTTCCGCCTCACGCAGCGCAACCTCGCGCGGGCTGGCTGCGATTACTGGGACGAGGTCGAGATTGTGCGCTGGTCGTGCGTCGACGAGTTCTTGGAAGCGCATGGTTCAGATGAACTGCACCTGTTCACGGGTCGCACGAATCGCAACTACGTTGACGTTGCGTATGGCGCTGACGCTTTCCTGCTGTTCGGCTGCGAGAGCGCCGGCATCGACCCTGCGATTCTCGACCGCTATGCCGATTGCTGCGTGCGCATTCCCATGCGCGAGGGTTTGCGCAGCCTGAACCTTTCCAACGCCGTGGCCATCGCGACATACGAGGCGTTGAGGCAATCAGGTTTCGCAGGGCTCGAATAAAGGGTTCGAATAAGAAAGACAGGGGTCAAGCCCCTGTCTCATTAGCACGCGACTTCTCGCAATCTCAGGCAGATTCGCTCTACGCTTCGTCCCAGATGTCCCTCAAAATCTGGAGCTTTTTTCGTCCCAGTGCCATTGGTCGCGATTGGTGGCGATTGCTTTTTTCAATAGTGGCCTGACCGATTCCGCTCAGCGTTAGTATCCACGATGTGGATATAGCTCTGATACGCGCTGTGAAGTTCGTCTGTCTCAGATTGCTCGAAATGATTTAACTTGTTTACAGTCGTCATTATGAGGGCGGTTCCCAAATGGTTACGACTTCTTCGAGCGTTCGGGCAGCACTTCCGAGATGATGATCGCTGCAAATACGAGCGCGAAGCCGAACACGATGCGCAGTGTGAGCGTTTCAGCGCTGAGTGCGACGCTGAACGCCACGCCGAACACGGCCTCGAGGGAAAGCAATAAAGCCGCACTTGCCGGCGGGAGATGGGCTTGCCCGATGTTTTGGAACAGCAAAGCGACCGTTGTGCAAGCGACAGCCAGATAGGCGAGCGAGATCCAGCAATCCATGGGAAGCGCTGCCCAATCGGGCATCGGTTCGAACAGCCCGCCTACGAAAAGCGAGCATGCGGCAACGCCCACGAACTGCCACATGGTCAACACGTAGATGTTGCGTCCTTGCGCGAATTGGGACACGAGTATGATGTGCAATGCGTAGAAGACGGCGCACACAAGCGTCATCGCGTCGCCGAACCTCATTGTCAAGCTGCCGTCGAGGCTGATGAAGCCAATGCCCACGATGCAAAGAACCGCAGCTACGATGTTGTAGCGGTTGGGCCGTCGGCGCACGAGCGCCCATGCCAAGAATGGAACGATCACGCAATAGGTGCCAGTCAGAAATGCATTCTTGCCAGGTGTGGTGTCGGTGATGCCGATGGTCTGCGTGTAGTACGCAAGGAACATGGCCAAGCCGAACAGCAGCCCGAACCCCACATGAGAGCGCTCGAAATAGAGCGCACGTTCCTTCAAGAACACCACTGCCATGATAATTGCTGCAGCCGTGAATCTGACAGCCAAGATCCATGCGGGCGACATCGAGTTCGTCACGTCTTTGACGATGACGAACGAGCTGCCCCAAATGATGGTTGCGGCTATGATGAGCAAGCGGTAACGCATGACGTTTTCTTTATCGATAAGATGCCTTGCGAGACTCCTATTGCGGTCAGATTTGGTTACAATAACACGAGGACTATCGTCTACGAAAGGAAACCTTCCATGAATATCGTCTTGTTGGGTGCCCCCGGTGCAGGCAAAGGTACGCAAGCTGCGAAGCTCGTCGAAGAATTCAAGATGCCTCATATTTCCACGGGCGACATGCTACGCGCCGCCGTCAAGGCTGGCACGCCGCTTGGCAAGAAGGCCAAAACGTATATGGACGCTGGCGAGCTCGTGCCCGACGACGTTATCATCGGCTTGGTCATCGACCGCCTGCAAGAACCCGACACCGATGTGGGCTTCATCCTCGATGGGTTCCCCCGTACTTCCGCACAGGCTGTTGCCCTCGACGCCGAGCTCGGCAAACTTGAGCGCCCGCTCGACGCCGCGCTGCTCGTCGATGTCGACCCCGAAGTCATCATCAAGCGCCTCACGTCGCGTCGTATGTGCAAGGAATGTGGCTATATCGGCAGCGTTGCCGACGAGTCCTGCCCGAAATGCGGTGGTGAGATGTACCAGCGCGACGACGACAACGAGGCCACGGTTCGCAACCGTCTCGAGGTTTACGAGAAGTCGACGTCCCCGCTGATCGATTACTATCGCGGCAGCGAGCTGCTCGTCTCCATCGACGGCGACCGCAACCCCGACGACGTTTATGCTGACGTGAAGGAAGCGCTGAGCCTCTAAGCGGCAAAAAAGCTTTAGCAGTTTGAGCGAAAGCCCCTGCTTGTGCGGGGGCTTTCTCGTTTGTGAACCCGTATGGCGCACAGTGCAGTCGCTATAATCGCAACCATGGATTACATCATTCGAAACATGCGCGAAGACGAGTGGCATTTGCTCGAAGAGTTCCTGTTCCAGGCCGTCTACGTGCCTGAGGGTTTCGAGGGCGAGGTGTCGCGCGACATCGTTCGCGATGATCCAAAGTGCCGTGCAGCCTATGAGGGTTTCGGTTCGCTGCCCGACGATCGGGCGCTGGTGGCTGTTATCGATGGTGAAGTGGTGGGTGCGTGCTGGGTACGTACGACCGACGAGTACGGCCACATCGACAACACGACCCCTTCGTTTTCAATCTCGCTGTTCGAGGAGTTTCGCGGTCGGGGCATTGGGACCGAGCTCATGCAGCGCATGCTCGATGACCTGTTGCGTGCGGGCTATGCGCGTACGTCGTTGTCCGTGCAGAAAGAAAACCCTGCGGCGCGCTTGTATACGCGTTTGGGCTTTCGCTCGGTTGGCAATGGTGCAGACGAGACCGAATGGTTGATGATTCGCGAGCTGAACGAGCCTTTCACTTTGATTGAAACGAATCGGCTCATCTTGCGACCGTGGCTTGCATCGGACGCCGAGTGCCTCTTCACACTGGCAAACGATCCTGAGATAGGCCCCGCAGCAGGTTGGATGCCACATGAAAGTATGGAAGAAAGCGCCAAGATAATCGAAACGGTCTTCGCTGTGCCTGAAACCTATGCTGTCGTCTTGAAGGAAAGTGGAGAGCTCATCGGTTGCGCAGGCTTCAACGCAGGCGACGCGGCGAGCATGTCGCTTTCCGACGGGGAATTGGAGCTGGGTTACTGGGTAGGCAAGCCGTTCTGGGGTCGTGGGTATGCGGTTGAAGCATCCCGTGCCCTTGTGGAACGCGGCTTTGACGAGTTAGGGTTGCACGGAATTCACGCTGCTTACTTCGATGGCAACGAGCGCTCGCGCCACGTCCTCGACAAGCTGGGCTTTTCATACATGCGCACCGAACAGGATGTCGAGTGCGTTCTTCTCGGGGAAAAACGCACGGAACACTTCATGTACTTGCGTCGATGAATCACATGAACAACGATGGGGAAGGCATGGACAAGAATCTCTTCATATCAGCAATTGCCAAGTTCGCGGCAGGGTTTGTCCTTGTCGGTTTACTGCTGTTTGTGCCTGCGGGTACGCTCAGTTGGTGGCAGGGTTGGCTTTTCATGGGGATCCTCTTTGTGCCGATGTTCATTGCCGGGCTTGTCATGATGGCCAAGGCTCCCGATTTGCTGCGCAAGCGCCTCTCTGCTGACGAGGACGAATCCGAGCAAAAAACCGTTCAGGCACTTTCGGCGCTCATGTTTATCGCGGCTTTCGTTGTCGCTGGACTCGGTTTCCGCTTCGGTTGGGCAATGCTGCCTGACTGGGCGTCATGGGTCGGTGCCGTTGTCTTCCTCGCTGCATATGCGCTTTACGCCGAAGTGATGCGTGAGAATGCGTACCTGTCTCGCACGGTGGAAGTGCAGGAAGGTCAGCATGTGGTTGACACGGGGCTTTACGGCATCGTCAGACACCCCATGTACAGCACGACGCTTCTGCTGTTCCTCTCGATTCCGATTGTGCTCGGTTCGCCGTTTTCGTTCGTCATCATGCTCGTGTACCTTCCCATCATTGCGAAGAGGATTCGAAACGAAGAGCAAGTGCTCGCAGCCGGCCTGGAGGGATACCGTGAGTACATGGACCGCGTGAAATGGCGGCTCGTGCCCCACGTCTGGTGAGAGCACTTCGCTTGCGCCTGCTGTCAGCTGAGACGAAAACGATATGGATGGTGCTGAATGAGGAGCAAAGGCGGAGTTACCGAAGGGTTCAGCTTGCTATAATTTCGGCATGTCAATCAAAGGGGAAATAGCAGGGCAGGCGCGCGTTATTCTCGACGCGCGCGATGGGTTACTCAAGAAGGCGCTGATTAGCTTTGCGGTAATCCTTGCCATCGCAGCGTTGCTCGAGGTGTTCCTCTTCAATATCAACTTCTTCCTTACGATGGGTTACGACGAAGTTGACGTATCCAATAGGCTCAACCTGGTGACAGACGAAGATGGCTTCTACCGCATGAGTGAAGTAAGCCACAAAGTCGAGTTTCCCAATCTCGATATGCCCGTGCACAACATCCATTTCGATTTCAACGCAAGCCAACCTGCACAGCTGCTGACTCTCAAAATCATGTTCACTGACGAAGCGCACCAAACGTTCTTCGACACGACAGAATACACAGTGGGCGTTCCCGAAGTTGACGTGTCGACGGCGGTGAGCGAGAGCGAATACATTCACATCAACGCATCGGGCAACGTGAGCACGCTAACTGTCGAGCTCGTCGGCGACGACGTGTCGTACCCGATCAGCATCGAGAAGGTGTCGATTAACGCTCCGGAACCGTTCAATTTCAACATGCTGCGGTTCATTGTGACGGTGCTGATCCTCACAGTTGCATGGCTGTTCCGCCCGAGCTCGCGCATATACCAAATCAGCATGGTCGACGAGCCTGTGTTCACGAAACGCGCCATCATTGCAGCTGTGATCGTTGAAGTGCTTGTCGTTTCATCGTTCCTGTTCATGGGCTCGAATCTTGTGGGTGTTGCTTCAAAGAACTACAACTACGGCTCATGGGATCAGGAGAGTGTCGTCAATGTGTTCGAGGTGGGCGGCGAAAATGCGCAGCAATACGCCATGTTGGCGCAAGCTATGGCGAAAGGCCAGCTTTACCTTGATGAGCAGCCGCCCGATTGGCTTGTCGAGATGGACGATCCTTACGACAAGGGCTTGCGTGATGAGGCTCGCAAGGCGGGTGGGGAAGACTACCTGTTCGACGCGGCCTACTACAACGGGCACTACTATGTGTACTTCGGCGTCGTACCAGTGCTCCTGTTCTACCTGCCGTTCTATTTGATGACGGGTCAGAATTTCCCGACGGCGATAGGTGTGCTCATTGCGCTGATTGCATTCATCCTTGGATGCACAGCTTTGCTCGATCGGTTTGCGCGATACCATTTCAAACGGGTGAGTTTGGGTATCTACCTGCTATTACAGATACCGCTTGCAATGTGTAGCGGCGCGCTCTACCTCGCGAAGTTCCCCACGTTCTATTCGTTGCCCATCATGTGCGCGCTCGCATTCTCGGTGTGGGGGCTGTATCTGTGGATGCGCGGTCGCGCCAGCGAACGGCCAGAAGGGTGGTACCTAGCCGGGTCGCTCTGCATGGCGCTCGTTGTGGGATGTCGCCCGCAGCTTGTGCTGTTGTCGTGCGTGGCATTCCCGCTGTTCTGGCGCCGCTACATCACGAAACGTCGTCTATTCACGTCTGAAGGCGCACGTGAATTTGCGTGCCTAATTGGGCCATACTTTGTCGTAGCGGCAGGCATCATGTGGTACAACTGGGCGCGCTTTGGATCGCCGCTCAATTTCGGTGCCAATTACAACTTGACGGTCCATGACATGCCAAAACGCGGGTTCGCCATAGGGCGCATCGCTCCGGCGCTGTTCGCGTTTTTCATTCAGCCGCCTACTGTTGATGGCACGTTCCCGTTCATCCTTCCGGCGACATTCGATACAACGTACATGGGTCAGACCGTGCGCGAAGCGACGTTTGGCGGCATATTCGCCTGCCTGCCCTTGTTGTGGATCATCCCGTTTGCGCGTCCGATTCTGCACAGGCGCTTCGAGCAACGTTCGACGCATACGATTGCGGGCGTCATCGTGGTGCTGTTGATCACTGGAACGGTCCTGGCTCTGCTCGACGCCGAGATGGCAGGCATTTTGCAACGCTACTTTGCTGACTTCAGCTTTATGTTCCTAGCGGCGGCCGTTCTGCTCGCGTTCATTGCAAACGAGAACATGCACGATGGTTCCAGTTTCGACCGCCTGTTCCGCCAGGGCCTTTCGGTGCTCGTGGCGTTCTCTGTGCTGTACATCGCCCTGCTTTGCTTTGTGCCCGAAACTGGTTGGTATGCAGACATCTACGACTGGGCCTTCCAGGACATCATCGAGACCTTCGAATTCTGGACGTAAAATGAGTCACTTTGACAGTCAAAGTGACTCATTCGCTTTCCTGCTACTATAGGAGTTCGGCTGGCCAACGAAAATGTTGGGAGGACTATGTCTACATTCAGCCAGCCGGATAATCATCAAACAATCTTGCAACAATTCGGGCAATCTCGGCTCCAGCGCTATCGCATACGAAGCGTTGGAGATGTCTACCATGTAACTACGCGTGGAGTTGCCCAGCAAATGATATTCGAAGACGATAAGGACAGGTTGTTTCTATTTCAAGCACTTTTTGATGCTTCAGAGGACGAAGGGGTGAAGGTGCTCGCATGGTGTTTCATGGACAATCACATCCATCTGATTTTGCAAGCGGATATTGAAGCTGTCTCTCGTTTTGTTCAAATATCATTGTCGAAATACGCTCGTCACTTCAACAGGCGGCATGGGAGAAGTGGCCACCTCTTTCAAGGGCGGTTCTACTGTAGTCCCATAAATGAAGATGAATACTTGAAAACGGCTGTGAGATACGTTCATTGGAACCCGATGTCGATGGGGTATCGGAAGTGCGGGGAATACCGATGGAGCAGTTATAACGAATATGTTGACACGCCAATCTTATGTAAAACCGACTCCGTTATTGGCGTTTTCGGAAGTGTTAATAGTTTTGAACGATTTCATGATCAAGACAACAATGACCAAGTAGAGCTTTCTTTAGAGTTCGAAGGTTCGTCCGACCGCCACGTCTTTACTGACGAACAGGCTATAGCATTAGCAAAATCGATTGCTAACGTAAGCAACTTGTCGGAAATCGCTCAAATGAGCAAGTCCGAGCGCAATGCGATACTTGCGGATCTCAAATCTCAGCTTGGTGTACGTAAAACTGCTCGCCTAACAGGCATTGGTCGGAATATCGTGCAGCGCGCAAAATGAGTCACTTTGACAGTCAAAGTGACTCATTCGCTCGCCGTCTACCGCGCAAATCGAGCCGTTTCCCAACTCGCCCCCCAACGCATCCCTTTCGCCAGCGCATCTGCGACGAAACGCCCGTTTCCTGATACCATGTTCAGTTATGTGAGAGAAGGGCGATCGATAGGAGACGATTTCATGGCGCGTGAATTCAAATCCATGGACGGCAACAATGCCGCAGCGTACGTTTCGTACGCGTTTACCGAGGTGGCGGGCATCTACCCGATTACCCCGTCATCCCCGATGGCCGATTACGTCGACCAATGGGCAGCTCAAGGCAAGAAGAACATCTTCGGCACGACCGTCAAGGTTGTCGAGATGGAATCCGAGGCGGGCGCCGCGGGCACCGTTCACGGCTCGCTGGGCGCTGGTGCTCTTACCAGCACCTACACGGCTAGCCAGGGCTTGCTGCTCATGATTCCCAACATGTACAAGATTGCAGCCGAGCAGCTGCCGAGTGTCTTCCATGTGTCGGCCCGTACGGTCGCTTCGCATGCGCTCAACATTTTCGGCGATCATTCCGACGTTATGGCATGCCGTCAGACCGGTTTCGCCATGCTCGCAGAGGGCAACGTCCAGGAGGTCATGGACCTCTCGGCCGTCGCGCATCTCGCGGCCATCAAGGGTAAGGTGCCGTTCCTGAACTTCTTCGACGGCTTCCGCACCTCGCACGAGATTCAGAAGATTGCCGTGTGGGATTACGATGACCTGGCTGAGCTTTGCGACATGGACGCTGTGAAGGCGTTCCGCGAGCATGCGCTCAATCCGAATCATCCGGCCATGCGCGGTAGCCACGAGAACGGCGACATCTTCTTCCAGCACCGTGAAGCTTGCATCTCCCACTACGATGCGCTGCCCGCCGTCGTCGAGGAGTACATGGATGCTGTCAACGCCAAGCTCGGCACCGAC